>JACDCY010000108.1 GCA_013817305.1 Gemmatimonadaceae bacterium
TGGGCCGCTTTCCAGAACGCGCACTACGAGTTCGGACCGTACCTGTCGCCGTTTTATTCCCCGCTTTTGTTCGGGGATTCGTCGCATTCCGTGTTCGGCCCCAAACCCTCCGCCTGGCCGGGGTGGCTGCCCTTCTCTCCCGCGCTGCTGATCCTTCCCTTTCCGGCGGGCTTCAGATTCACCTGCTACTACTACCGCGGCGCCTACTACAAGGCGTTCTGGGCCGATCCGCCGAACTGCTCCGTGGGCGAGCCGCGCTCGGGCTACCGTGGGGAAAAATCCTTCCCGCTGATAATCCAGAACGTCCACCGCTACTTCCTGTATTTCGCGCTCGCGTTCCTCGTGATCCTGAGCTATGACGCGTGGAAGGCCATGTGGTTCACGGACGCCACGACCGGCGCGACTGAGTTCGGCATCGGAGTCGGGACGCTCGTGCTCGTGATCAACGTGGTGCTGCTCGGCGGCTACACGCTCGGCTGTCATTCGCTGCGGCACCTCGTCGGCGGCTATGTCGATCGCCTTTCCGGAGCCCCCGTGCGACGCGTCAGCTACCGGTGCGTTAGCTGCCTGAACCGCGGGCACATGGCCTGGGCGTGGCCAAGCCTGTTCTGGGTTGCCTTCGCGGACGTGTACGTGCGCCTCTGCTCCATGGGCATCTGGACCGACTTTCGGCTCATTTGATGACTGAGCACGACATCCTTTCCTACGATGTGATCATCGTCGGAGCCGGCGGCGCCGGACTGCGCGCTGCGATCGAAGCGGCCGACAAGGGCGCGAGGGTCGGCGTCATCTGCAAGTCGCTCCTCGGCAAGGCGCACACCGTCATGGCCGAGGGGGGAATGGCCGCGGCGCTCGCCAACGTGGACGACCGCGACAGCTGGCGGGTTCACTTCGCCGACACCATGCGCGGCGGTCAGTATCTCAACAACTGGCGTATGGCCGAGCTGCACGCGCGTGAGGCGCCAGATCGCGCGCGCGAGCTCGAGGCGTGGGGCGCGATATTCGACCGGACGGAGGACGGACGAATCCTCCAGCGGAACTTCGGCGGACACCGGTATCCGCGCCTGGCGCACGTGGGTGACCGCACGGGACTCGAGATGATCCGCACGCTGCAGGATCATCTGGTTCACCTGGCAATCGACGTGCACATGGAGTGCACTGTGCTCGAGCTCCTCAAGGATGGCGACCGCATCGCCGGCGCCGTCGCGTACGAGCGCGAGCGCGGCCGGTTCAAGGTCTTCAAGGCGCCGGCGGTCGTGCTCGCTACGGGCGGTATCGGCCGGGCGTTCAGCATCACCAGCAACTCGTGGGAGTACACGGGCGACGGCCACTCGCTTGCGTACGAGGTCGGCGCTGCCTTGCAGGACATGGAGTTCGTCCAGTTCCACCCGACGGGCATGGTCTGGCCGCCGAGCGTGCGCGGAATTCTCGTGACGGAAGGCGTGCGGGGCGACGGCGGGGTGCTGCGCAACAAGGACGGCAAGCGGTTCATGTTCGACGACATTCCGGAGAACTACCGGTCGCAGACGGCGGACTCCGAAGAGGAGGCGTGGCGCTACATCCAGGGGGACAAGAGCGCCCGCAGACCGCCCGAGTTGCTCACCCGCGACCACGTCGCGCGCTGCATCATGCGCGAGGTGCGCGCCGGGCGCGGCAGTCCGCACGGCGGAGTGTTTCTCGACATCGCCTGGGTCAAGGAAAAGATCCCGAACTCGAAGGAATACATCCGGAAGAAGCTTCCGAGCATGTACCACCAGTTCAAGCAGCTGGCGAACATCGACATCACCGAGACGGCGATGGAGGTCGGCCCCACCACGCATTACGTGATGGGAGGCATCCGGGTGGACGGCGACACGCAGATGTCCACCGTGCCGGGCCTGTTCGCCGCGGGTGAGTGCGCGGCCGGACTGCACGGAGCGAACCGGCTCGGCGGAAACTCGCTGTCGGACCTGCTCGTGTTCGGCAGGCGCGCCGGCGAGTACGCCGCCGCGTACGCGCGCGACAACGCCGCCGTCAACGTCGACGCCGCGCAGGTGGACCTGGCCACGACCAACGCGCTGCGTCCGCTGGACGGCGCGGGCGATCGCGGTCCCGCCGCCGAGGGTCCTTACCAGATCCAGCACGAACTGCAGGAGTTCATGCAGGAGCTCGTAGGCATCGTGCGGTGCGAAGACGAGATGAAGTCGGCGCTGGAGCGCATCGCTGCATTGAAGAAGAAGGCGCCCGGCGTCACCGTTCCGGGCAACCGCGAGTACAACCCGGGCTGGCACACCGCGCTCGATCTGCGGAACCTCCTAACGGTCTCCGAGGCGGTCGCCCGCGCGGCGCTCGAGCGAAAGGAGAGCCGCGGCGGGCACTTCCGGGAAGACTACCCCGACAAGGATTCCGGCTTCGCCAAGTTCAACATCGTGCTGCGCAAAGGCGGCGATGGAGCGATGCAGGTGAGCCGCGAGTCTATCCCGCCCCTTCCTGCGGAGCTTGCGCAGATCATCGAAGAGATGAAGTAGGAGACGAATGACACACGCGACATTCAGGATCTGGCGGGGCGACAGCAGCGGCGGCGCGCTCGTGGACTACGAGACGGACGTGACCGAGGGCATGGTCGTGCTCGACGCGGTGCATCAGATCCAGGCCGAAAAGGCCAATGACCTGGCTGTTCGCTGGAACTGCAAGGCCGGCAAGTGCGGCTCCTGCTCCGCGGAAGTGAACGGAATGCCGAAGCTGATGTGCATGCTGCGCATCGACGAGCTGGACATGTCCAGGCCCGTCACGATCGAGCCGATGCGCGCGTTCCCGCCGCTGCGCGATCTCGTCACCGACGTGTCCTGGAATTTCCGCGTCAAAAAGCGGATCAAAAAGTTCACGCCGCGGCCGCCCGACGCGCCTGACGGCAGCTGGCGGATGCAGCAGAGCGACGTCGACCGCGTGCAGGAATTCAGGAAATGCATCGAGTGCTTCCTGTGCCAGGACGTGTGCCACGTCCTCCGCGACCACCACAAGCACGACGAATTCATCGGGCCGCGCTTTCTCGTGCACGTCGCCGCACTCGAAATGCACCCGCTCGATGTGGCCGACCGCGTGGACGAGCTCAAGGAAGCCCACGGAATAGGCTACTGCAACATCACCCTGTGCTGCACGAAGGTCTGTCCCGAGAACATCACCATCACCGACAACGCGATCATCCCGCTCAAGGAGCGGGTGGTGGACCGGCACTACGATCCTTTGACGAAGCTGGTGAGGTTGTTCAGGGGCAAGCGGGACAAGGGACGGGCGGAGATCCCGGCGGAGGATCCCGTTCTTCATGGATCGAGTCGGTCCGCTAATCCCTCGGAAGAGTCGAGGTAGGCAGGAACGAACGGGCGCGGTGTGCGTTAGCCGTTTCGCGTTGGACCGTAGGCGCGTGAGACGGTACCGCGGTCCCGTAGTCACGTCTTGACGGAGAACTGTTGAACGGTTAACGCACACCGCGCCCCTGTTCCCTTCTACCTCGTTCTCCTGAACTTCCGCCACAGCACGTAACCGATCCCGGCCATCGCCACCATCGGGATTATTACCCCCATCGCCGCGATCAAGCCGGCGATGAATCGCACGAAGTTCCGCCAGGCTGCCTTCAAAGCCGCGACTATCGGATTGTCCCCAGCTCTTCCCAGGATCGGCTCATCCTCATGTACCAGCACCGTCAGCGTGCTCATCTCCGCGCGTGTGCGCAGGTACCGCAGCCGCCCTTCCGCCCTCTCGATCTCTTCGCGAACACGCGCCAGCTCGCGCTCCACCGCGAGCACGTCCTCGAGCCGGCCCGTGCGCGTTGCCAGAAGCTGAATCAACCGCTGTTCCAGGCGCTTCGCGTTCGCGACCCGGGCGGTGACGTCCACGTACTGCTCGCCGACGTCCTCGCTGGAGGAATTCACGGATTCGACTTCGCCGATCGTCGCGAGTCGTGTTACCGCCTCATCGTATCGCGCGGCCGGGATCTTGAGCTCGAGCGTTGCCCAGCGGACGTTGTGCTCGCCGCCCTGGAACTGGGAATTCGCGACGTGCCCGCCAAGGCTTGCCGCGAGCGCCCTGACTTTGACCGCGGCTTCGTCGGCGTTCCCGACCTCCACCGACGCGTGTCCCGTGCGGATGATCATCACCGGCGCGCCACTGGTGCCGGTGTCGGCAAGGACCCGCCCCTGCATGACGCTGGCCGTCGCCGTGTTCCCGACGGAGCCCTGCGCGCCTTCCTTTTCGGGCCCGCCCCTCATCTGCATCTCCGGCGGCGCCGATGCCGGCTGCGAGGACATCATGGCATCGCCAACCGTAGCCGTTCCGGCGGACCCGTCTCCGCCGCCCTCGCTGCATGCCAGGACCGCCACGGCGGCCAGGTATCCCAGGTACAGTCGCATCAGAGCTCCGGATCATAGGAAGGATGAGAGCGTATCCCGCTCCCATTGAGACGGCGGCGGCCATGAAATTTGCACATTGAGCTGGAGCGGAGGATTGGCATAGCTGACTCGCGCCTGGGGTGAGGTAGGAAGGAACGAACGGGCGCGGTGTGCGTTACCCGTTATACAGCTTGTCCGAAAGGACGTGACGGCGGGACCGCGGTCCCATCTCACGCGCCTACGGTCCAACGCGAAACGGGTAACGCACACCGCGCCCCTTTTCCCCCCGGCCAAATCCTCCCCAGCGCTTTGAGAAGAACCTCCCATTCTACTATCTTTAAGAATTGGGAGAGGTGGCCGAGAGGCTGAAGGCACCGGTTTGCTAAACCGGCATACGGGGTCAACCTGTATCGAGGGTTCGAATCCCTCTCTCTCCGTTCTTTGGAGGTCCGCGAGCGCGGGCCTTTTTTTCTTCCGCGAGATCGAGTAATCAGCACTCCGCCCGCACCCCGTCTTCGTTTCGCCCCCTCGCCCACCGGCGACCTCCATGTCGGAGGCGCGCGTACCGCCCTGTTCAACTGGCTGTGGGCGCGCAATCACGGCGGCAAGATGCTGCTCCGCATCGAGGATACCGACAAGGCGCGCAGCACCGACGAGAGCACGCGGGCAATCTTCGACGGCCTGGAGTGGCTCGGCCTCGATTGGGACGACGAGGTCGTGCACCAGGGCGCCAACCTCGCCCGGCACCAGGACGACGTGCGACGCATTCTCGAGAGCGGCGCGGCGTATCCCTGCTTTTGCACCCCCGCCGAGCTCGACGCGAGGCGCAAAGAGGCCGACGGCAGAAAGGAAAGCTTCAAGTACGACCGCCGCTGCGACCGCCTGAGCCCCGACGCTGTCCGCGACCGGATGGAGAGCGGCGAGCAGTTCGTCGTCCGCTTCCGCATCCCCAATGGCAGCACTGAGTGGGACGATCTCGTGCACGGCACGATCTCGTTTCCCAACAAGGACGTCGACGATTTCGTCGTTCTCCGCTCCGACCGGACGCCGATCTACAACCTCGCGGTGGTCTCGGACGACATCGCGATGGGCATCACCCTCGTAATGCGCGGCGACGATCACATCTCCAACACGCCAAAGCAGATCATGCTGTACCGCGCGCTGTCCGAGCCGGTCCCGCAGTTCGCTCACCTGCCGATGATCCACGGCATGGACGGGAAGAAGATGAGCAAGCGTCACGGCGCGACCGCGGTCGGCGACTATCAGCATCTCGGCATCGTGCCGGAAGCGATGGTGAACTTTCTCGTTCTGCTCGGATGGTCGCCGGGTGAAGACCGGGAGATCATGCCGCT
>JACDCY010000109.1 GCA_013817305.1 Gemmatimonadaceae bacterium
AGCAGTCCGAAGAACGGCAGGAAAAACATCAGCGCCACGACCGTCAGCGTCAGTCCCTTCCACGGATCCATCAGGCGGAGACGCATCCAGTGCGTTTCCTCCGAGATGTTGCCGTACCAGATGACGAGATACTGGCCGAAGGTGATGTAACCCCAGAACGCGGTGAAGGCGAAGCAGAGCTTGCCAAGATCGTGGAAATGGTTCTCCGTGATCAGATCATTTCGTCCCAGGTGGCGGCGCCACGCTATCGTAAGCAGCGTGAAGCTCGCGAGCATCGCGACCCAGCCGCTCATGAACTCCCACCATCCGTACATGGTGCTGAAGAAGTGCGGATCGAGCGACATCGAGAGATCCCATGCCAGCACGATCCATCCGAACACGAACGCGAACCCGAGCACCACGGCGAGCTTGCCCTGCAACGAGTGCGTCGAGTGGATCTCGCGGCGCTCGTCCTGAAATCCACGCCGCATTCGCTCACGCAGCGATTTCGCCCAGCTCGCGCCGCCCTCCGGCGAATGGCCCACGTCGAGACGGACGGAAGTATAGATGTACCACAGGCTCATGCCCATGATAATCGCGTACGCAACGATCACCCGCGCCGTGAAAAACAACGTGTTGCCCAGGTACAGCTGCTTCTCGGAGCCCGGGATCGGCGCGTGCGTCCACGGGAAGATGTGGCCTTTCCCGAAGCTGATCAGGAGCAGCAGGATCACGAACGCAGCCGGGAGCCACGCCACGTAACCCTCGAGGAACCGTATAACCGTCCGCGACCAGCGCGCGGTTGTGATGCGCTGCACGGCGACGAACATCACGCCCGCTGACGAAATGGTCGTGAACGCGAGCCAATTGAAGTGGAGAGACTGCCACGCGCGGCTCGGCGCGAGGAACAGTCCCACGACGAATGCGAGCAGCCCGATAACGGACAGCGCGATGCATGCGGTCTTGATCCACCCCGCGACCGGCCTGGAAGTGCCGGCAAGAATCTCGTCGCGCGTAAGCGGCACGGCGTGCGCGTCGTGGCTCATCGGTTGACTCCGGCCGCGGCACTGGTATCGCGCGGCGCGGCGGTGGTGTCAGCGGGCGTCTGCGTCACGCTGTCAGGGGCGGTCACTATCGGCGCGCCGTTTCTCGCTCTCGGAGAATTGAAGTACGGCGACGGGCGGGTTGGCCCGCGCCGCGTGGGCCCCGGCAGCTTGTCGCCCGTCACGCCCGGAGCGGCGAGCGGGCCGACCTCCACCGCGCCTCCACCCTGCAGGGCTCGCACATAGTTGACGACATCCCAACGGTCCATCTCCTCGATCCGGTTGTACGTCGGCATCAATCCGCGACCGTTGCGGATCATCCCGTAGATGTATCCGTCGCTCCGGCCGCGCGCAGCGTCGCCCACGATCGCGATACCCGGCATTCCGTACTTGGTCACGGAGCCGTCACCCATTCCGCGATCGCCGTGGCACACGCTGCAGTTGATCTGATAGTACATCCGCCCGTTTGCGAGAGACGCGGCGCCACTCGCCGTCGGGTTCGTGAGCCCCGACATCGAGTCCACCGTGGCGGGCATGCCGCTGTAGGAGACTTCGAAACCGCTCACGGCCATCCCGGAGACTGGCACCGATCCCTGCGGGTTACCCCGCGTGGCCGTGAGTGTGTCCGGGCTCGCCCACGGGTAGATCACGGGCTGCTTCTTGAAGTCCGAAAACCACTCGCACCCCGCGAGCGGCACGAGCAAAGCTGCGAGCGCGGCAACGCGCAGGTTAGCGCTCACGCCTTACCTCGCTTGCGCCATTCGCGCGCAGCATGTCCTCGCACTTCGACGCGTCTTCCGGATCGCATTCGACCCACACGCCGAAATCGCCATGGCTGAACCGGCCGTCGTAGCCCACCGTATGCGTGATTTTTGGCAGCCGCGAGTTAATGAACATGCCGGCCACCGTGGACAGCGCGCCTACCAGCACCATCACCTCGAACCCGATGATCGTGTACGGCACCCACGACGCGATCGGCTTGCCGCCTACGACCAGCGGCCAGTAGTCCGAAACCCAGATCGCGATCCAGTAGCCGAAGGTGACGCCGAGCAATCCACCGATGAGCGTGAACCGCCGCACCGCGCTGGGCGGGGCCGAAAGGACATGCTCTAGCTCGTGCCGCGGCGTAGGCGAGTACACCGTGATCGCACCAAAGTCCGCATGCTTCAGCTCTTCGATGGCATCGACCGCAGTGTCGATCTCCCGGAAGTGTCCGATTACGCCGCGCATTATTCGTCCACCGGCATCTTTTCGCGCTCCAGCCGCCGACCGGAATGCTCGAGATGGTCGGGCGCCCGCTTCAGCCGCGGCTTCACTATCTCCTTCACCTCGGCAATCGCGATCACCGGGAATTGCTTGATGAACAGCAGGAACCACATGCTGAACCAGCCGAAGCTCCCTGCGAGAATCGCGTAGTCCACCCACGTCGGGCGGTAGCCGGACCACTGCCACGGCTCGAACTCGTGCGACAGCGACGGGATGACGATTACGAACCGCTCGAACCACATCCCGATGTTGATGAAGATCGAGAGGATGAACAGCCACGTCGTGTTGCGCCGGAGCCGCTGCGAGAACAGCGACAGCGGCAGCACCATGTTGCACGTGTACAGAATCGCCGACGCCCACCACCACTGGCCGAAAATGCGGTTCCAGAAATAGTCCTGCTCCACTTGCAGGCCGCTGTACCAGGCGATGAACCACTCGACCATGTACGCGCAGCCGACCACCAGGGAGGTGAACAGACACAGCTTGGCGGCGGCGTCGAGATGATTGAGCGTGACGTAGTGCTGGAGCCGGAACCACTTCCTTAGCGGGATGATGATCGTGAAGACCATCCCGATTCCGGAGAAGATCGCGCCCGCGACGAAGTACGGCGGGAAGATCGTGGTGTGCCAGCCGGGGGGCAGGCCCATCGCGAAGTCGAATGAAACGACAGAGTGCACCGACAGCACGAGCGGCGTCGAGAACGCAGCGAGGAACAGATACGCGCGCGCGAAATGGCGCCACTCCCTGTCGGAGTTGCGCCACCCGAGCGACAGCACTCCATAGATGTGGCGGCGAATCGGATTCTTCTCCCGGTCGCGCAGCACGGCGATGTCGGGAATCAGTCCGATGTACAGAAACGTCGTCGACACCGTCAGGTACGTGAGGATGGCGAATACGTCCCAGACCAGCGGACTCTTGAAGTTCGGCCAGAGGTAGCGCCAGTTCGGATACGGTATCAGCCAGAAGAACTTCCACGGGCGCCCGAGGTGCAGAATCGGAAACAGTCCCGCGGTCATGACGGCGAATACGGTCATCGCCTCGGCGCAGCGGTAGATCGTAGTCCTGAATCCGGCGCGGAACAGATACAGAATCGCGGAGATCAGCGTCCCGGCGTGCCCGATACCGACCCAGAAGACGAACGTGATGATGTACACGCCCCACATCACCGGCGGGTTGTACCCGGCGACTCCGAGCCCCGAGTAGATCTGGTACATCCATGCCGCGATTCCGATCAGCAGAAATCCGACGGCGGTGAAAAGCCCGATGTACCACGCCCCCGTCGGGCTGAGCGTCGCCGTTATCTCGTTGTCGACCTGCTCATAATCCCTGACCGCGGGGAGCTGCACGTCCGCGGACGCGATGTTCGGCCGATGCAGCACTTCCAGATCGCGGGCCTCTTCCGGCTTCACCGTGGCGGCCATGTCTAGTGCCCTGCCTGCGGAGCCGATGCGGCCCCGGTGGGCTGGCCGGCCGCCGGTGCCGCGCCAACCGCGCCCGCGCGCGGATGGTTCACCTTCTTCAGATATACCACCGCGGTATACGTGTTCAGCTCGTCGAACACATGGTAAGCCCGTTCATCGTCGATGAGCTTGGCGACTGCCCACGAGGAATCCGCCGCGTCGCCGAAGGTGATCGCGCGCGACGGGCACGCCTGCGCGCAAGCGACCGTGAACTCATCGGCTGCGAGCGGACGCTTCTCCGCAGATGCCAGGTGCTCGGCTTCGCGAATGCGCTGCACGCAGAAGGTGCACTTCTCCATCACGCCCTTGCCGCGAACCGTGACGTCGGGATTGAGCTGCCAGTTTAGCGGCTCGGGGAAAGCATAATGCGGCCTGTTCGGCTCGCCGTACCCGAACCAGTTGAAGTACCGCACCTTGTACGGGCAGTTGTTGGAGCAGTAGCGGGTACCGACGCAGCGGTTGTACACCTGCACGTTCAGCCCGTCCGGCGCGTGATATGTTGCGTACACCGGGCAGACCGGCTCGCACGGCGCGTTGCCGCAGTGCTGGCACATCATCGGGATGAAGCGCGTCTCGAAATCGGTCTCGCCGCTCAGCCCGCCCTCGAAATAACGCTCCAGCCTGATCCACGCCATTTCGCGGCTGCGGAGTATGTTCGCGCCGAATCCGGTGCGGTCGGGAAATACCTTCGCGCCCTGCCACTCGGCCCCCACGGTCGGAATGTTGTTCTCGGCGTAGCAGGCGGTGACGCACGCGGAGCACCCGGTGCAGCGGGCGAGATCGATCGTCATCGCCCAGCGACGCTTGGCCAGCCCGCTCCAGTGATCGGGGTGGTACATCCCCTTGTCGTTGGAGTTCGGGTCGCCGAGGTCGCCCTGCGCGTCGTTTGCGACAGGCGCGCGCAATCCCGGCAGAAAATCGCGGCTCGCGGCGCCCACCATGTCGGGAACGACGTGGCCATCTTCATGATGGCCCTCTTCCGCGGCGCCGTGCGCGGCGGCCGGCGCGGGCGCGTGCGCCTGGCCAAGCGAGCCCGCCGCTACCGCGCGCGCGATGCCTCGTCCGTGCTGGCGGGCCGAGCCTTCGGTCGTAACCAGCTCATGGTGACCGCCGGCCTTGCTCACACGCGCCTTCGTGCTTGCGTAGGCGATGCCGCCGCTCGCGTCCGACGCCGTCGCAGGCAGAAGGTCCAGCGCGTTCAGGCCCGCGATCGCGTACCGCCCCGCGCCCTCGCGACCCCGGCCAACCGCGATCGCGACCGTGTCGTCGCGCACGCCGAGGTATAGCAGCGCCGGCAGAGTGAGCGATCCGGCCGTCGTCGCGACGGTGAGGAGGTCGCCGTTCTCGACGCCCATTCGCGCCGCCGCGCGCGGATGGATCTCCGCGACGGTCTGCCAGCAGATCTTGGTGACGGGATCCGGCAGCTCCTGCAGCCACGGCTTGTTCGCGCCGCGGTCGCCGAGCACGGGATGCTGGTAGAGCATCAGGTACATGTCGCCGGCCGTGGACTCGATCGCCGGCGAGGCGGTTGCTGCGACCCCGGCTCGCGCCGGCCGCGCCGCGATCGATCCAGCTACGAGGCCGCTCGGCAGCGCTGCCGTAAGGCCGCGCGCCCCGCCCGGGAAGCGCGAGATCAGCCAGTTCCGGTAACCACCAGCAGCCGTCTGCGCGGCCGTCGTCGGATTGCGCCGCGACAGCTCCAGCAGCACGTCCGCAGTCGCGCGCGTATCGAACACCGGCTCCATCGCGGGCTGCTGCAAGCCGATCACGCCGCGCACGGGGGCCGCATCGCCCCAGCTTTCGAGCGAATGATTGTCCGGCAGGATCAGATCGCACAGCTCGGTCGTCTCGTCGGGCACGCTGGAGAAGCTGACCTTGAACGGAACGCGCGCGATTGCTTCGGCGACTTTGGCCGCTTTCCCGAA
>JACDCY010000110.1 GCA_013817305.1 Gemmatimonadaceae bacterium
CGCACGCTCGCCGCGCTCATTGCCTGCGCCGCCGTGGGCGCGTGCGGCGGAGATTCGCCAACCGCACTGATAATCGCGCCCACACGCGATCCGATCGTGTTCGTGCACGGCCTCGGCGGTTCCGCCGCAGACTGGAATCCGGTTATCACCCGGCTGAAAGCGGACGGTTGGACTGATCGCGAGATCGTGGTGTCTACCTACAGCTCAGTCGTTTCCAATGCAACGATCGCCGCCGACATCCGCGACCGCGTGGACTCGGTCCGCGCGGCCACCGGCGCGGGCAAGGTCGACCTGGTCACGTTTTCCATGGGCGGCGTGTCGTCGCGCTACTACATCAAGAACCTGGGCGGCGAAGGCAAAGTTGATGCATGGGTCTCGGTCGCGGGTCCGAATCACGGCACTGAAACGGCGAACCACTGCCCTGCTACGCCGTGCATCGAGATCCGCCCTGGATCGACCTTCCTCGCCGCGCTCAATGCCGGCGATGAAACACCGGGATCAGTCCGCTACGCAACCTGGTGGTCGCCATGCGACCAGACGATCATCCCGAACTCCAGCGTGGTCCTGTCCGGCGCGCAGAATACCGAGACAGCCTGCCTGCCACACACCGGGATTTTCACCGAAACGATTTATCAGCAGGTGCGAGCCTTTATCGCACCCTAACCCCGCCGTCGGGCTAAGGCTGCCTCGGCGGCCGGCGGCCTGGAGGCCGCTGCGCACCAGCGCGGCCCGCACGTCTTCCCTGACGCATCCCCTCGATCCGCTTGCGCAGCTCCCCCTGAAGACCGAGATACTTGGCGCGCTGGATCGGATCGAGGAACCTCGCGAGATCGCGCTGCTCCTGCTCGGTCATCGTCACGCGCTCGCGGTGCACGGCCATGATCTGGTCCAACAGCGAAGCAACGCGCTGCTGGTCGGCCTCGACGCCAGGCGTCAGCTGTTGCCTCAGGTCCTGACGCAGGCGTTGCTCGCGCTGCATCAGATCACGCCGCCGCAGCTCAAACCGGCCTTCGGTCTCCTGGAGCTGTTGTGCCTGCGCATCCGTCAACTGCAGCCGCTGCTTCACCATCACCGCGATGCGCTGGCGGACCTGCCCCTCCAACGCCGCCCGGCGCTGCATGCCGGCGCTGTCACGCGGCTGAACCTGTCTCGCCTGCGCGGACGCAGAGCTGGTCGCGAACAGCAAGGTGGCGATGCCAACGGCTGCAAGCTTCGAGATCATCACAGCTCGTCCTGGACAGGCATTACAGGCTCGATCGTAATGGAAGCGGGCTCCTCGCCCGGGATCGCCTCGAGGCCCGACAGTTCGTCCATCAACGCCAACAGCTCGTCGTCGTCGAGCTGGCTCATGTCGCCGCCAAGCGCGAGCTGGGCCGGACCCTGCGCGGGCCGTGGCTCTTCGACGGCGCCAGCGACGCCGGGAGCAGCAGTCGAAATCCCCGCGCCGCCAGCCGAGGGCTGAACAGCGACGGGTGATGCTTCGCGCGGAGTATCGCTCGAAGTATCGCGCGTAGCCCAGAGGCCGATGGCACCGAGCACCACGATCAACGACACGCTCGCCATGCGGGCGACACGCGCGGGAATCCTGCGCGCGGCAAGCCTCTGTGCGGTCGAAGCCTGCACGCCGGCGGCGATGCGAGTGGTGTTCATGGTCGGGGCGAGCCGCATGGCCGCCCGCGCGGTGCGCAGGAGCTCGACTTCCGCAGCGCAATCAGCGCACGCGCGAATGTGGTCCTGGACACGCGCCAAATCGCCGGCCGGGAGCGTCCCGCTCACCAGCTCCGGCAGCACGTCGCGGATGTCTCCGTTCACGCAGTCATTCATCGCTCAGAAACTCCTTTACCGCACGCATCGCGTTGTGGTAGTGTACCCGCGCCGCACCCTCGGTACTTCCGACGATGCGCGCGATGTCCTTGTACGAAAAACCCTCCGATACCCGCAGCGTGAATACTTCGCGCTGGGTCGGGGAAAGTCTCCCGATCGCTTCCCTCACCTGCTGCTCCGTCTCCGCCGCAACCATCGAATCGAGCGCCGTGAACTCCGTCGCCGCGCTCGAGTCGGTCACCTCGACGACCTCCGGCGCCCGCTTGGCCGCCCGGCGCCGGTCGAGAACCAGCCGCCGCTCTATCGTAAAAAGCCAGGTGCGGAGCGCGCTGTCGCCCCGAAAGGAGTGCAGCGACCCGAATGCGCGCACGAACGTGTCCTGCACCAGCTCCTCGATGTCGTTCCTCTCGCCCAGATTCACGGCGAACCGCGCCAGCGCGTCGCTGTGGCGGCTGACGATGGCCGTGGCCGCCGCCGTATCCCCGCGCTTCCACCGGTCGATGAGCTCGACATCCGGCGCGTCAGTCTGGGAGTATGCCTCGCTCATTAGTGCACAACTTATAGACGATGACATTTGGCCGACGTTAGGAGAGCAGCCATTAGCTATTAGCTATTAGCCATTAGCTATCAGCCTCGAAGTCGCTTGGGTGCACGTTGTAGGACGCCCCGAGCCGGCAATTGTTAAGCCTCCCCGCGGCATCTATGTTCGCCTCATGATCGAAGCCATCTCCCACCGCGGGTCGCGGGCTGACCACGCTGAGAACACCACCGGGGCCGTGCTCGCGGCGGCGGCGGCCGGTGCGGACGGAATCGAGATCGACGTCCACGCCACTCTGGACGGAGTGGTCGTAGTGCACCACGATCTTTTCCCGCGCGGTACCGCGACCGATGGGACGCTGGGCTCGCGACCGATCGCCGAGCTCACCTTCGAGGAGCTCCAACTGTTCGACATCGGCGGCGGCCAGCGTATCCCCTCGCTGCGAGAGGTGCTCGACCGTCTGCGCGGCCGCGCCCGCTTGTACGTAGAGATCAAGGGGCGTAGCTGCGAGGATCAAGTCGCGGGGGTGCTTGCCGGCGCGTCCGTTAACGTCGCCGTGCACAGCTTCGACCACCGGTCCATCCGGCTGATGGCGGAGTTGATTCCTCACGTCCCGCGGGGGGTCCTTCAGGGCAGCTATATGGTGGACAACTGCGCGGCGCTGCGGGCGGCTTCCGCCACGGACCTCTGGCAGCACGGCGACCTGATCGACGCGGATCTCGTCCGCGATGTCCACGATTGCGGCGCCAGGGTGATCGCATGGACCGTCAACGAAGCACGGGACTGGGAGCGGCTCGCCGATGACGGGGTGGACGCGATATGTACCGATGACGTCGCACGGCTCATCCGGTGGCGCGACGGAACGCCGGCCTGACTCCCACCCGTTCGCGCCGCTGCGTATAATCACCTCGGCGCCCGCTCTGCCGTGTGCGCAACACAGTTCAACCTCCAGGAGAGTTTGTGTGAGGCATTTAATTCTCGCCGCTTTCGCCTCCGTGGCGCTGGCGTGCGCCGGACGAACTCCGCCACCAGCGACGTCACCGGGTACCAGAACGGCGACTGACACGGGCTCGCGCCCGTACGCCGGAACCCTGTCGTCACCGAACGCGAACCCATTCCCCAGCACCTACACGCCATTTGCGTCGCGAGCCACGGTGATCCGCAACGCGACCATCATGACGGCGGCAGGCCCGGCCATGCGGAACGGGTCCATCCTCCTGCGCGACGGCAAGATCGTGGAGATCGGAGCGACCGTGAACGCGCCCGCTGATGCAGTTGTGATCGACGGGACAGGCAAGTACGTCACGCCGGGACTCATCGATACCCATTCGCATATCGGCGCGGGCGGCGCGCCGGGCGGACAGGGAGTTCTCCTCAACGACGTCAACGAAGCCACCTCCCCGGTGACGGCGCACGTATGGGTCGAGCACAGCGTCTGGCCGCAGGACGTGCAGCTGCCGCGCGTGCTCGAGGGCGGCGTCACCACCATACAGGTACTTCCCGGTTCCGCGAACCTCATCGGCGGTCGCAGCGCAATTCTCAAAGTCGTTCCGTCGCGCACGGTCCAGGGCATGAAGTTCCCGGGCGCGAGATACGGCCTCAAGATGGCGTGCGGCGAAAACCCGAAGCGGGTGTACGCATCACGCGGCCCCTCCACGCGCATGGGAAACGTCGCCGGATACCGGCAGGCGTGGATCGGCGCGGAGCGATACCGGAGGACTTGGGACAACTGGCTCGCCAAGAGGACAGGTGATGCTCCCGCGCGCGATCTCGGCAACGAGACGCTCGCCGAGGTGCTCCGCGGCAACATCCTCGTGCACAACCACTGCTACCGCGCCGACGAGATGGCGCAAATGATCGACATCGCCAACGAGTTCGGCTACAAGATCCGGTCGTTCCACCACGGCGTGGAAGCGTACAAGATCGCCGACATCCTGGCACGCGAAGGGATCTCCGGCTCGCTCTGGGCCGATTGGGGCGCGTTCAAGGTCGAAGCGATGGACGCCGTCAAGGCCAACATCGCGCTCGTCGACCGCGCGGGTGCCAGGGCGATCGTCCACTCGGACGACGCGTCCGGCTCGCAGCGGCTGAACCAGGAAGCCGCGAAGGCGATGGCAGCCGGGATTGTTGCAGGGATCCCGGTGACTGAGGACCAAGCCATCAAGTGGATCACGCTCAATGCGGCCTGGGCGCTCGGGCTCGAAGACCGGATCGGATCCCTCGAGCAGGGCAAGAACGCTGACGTCGTGCTCTGGACGGGCAATCCGTTCAGCGTGTACTCGAGGCCGGAAAAGGTGTGGATCGACGGCGCAATGCTATTCGACCGGCTCGATCCGAACCAGAACTGGCGCACCGACTTCGAGCTCGGGTACGTGCCGCGGAGGAACCTGCGATGACCACTACTTCAATGACGGCGCTCGCGCGGCATGCGATGGCGGCGGCGCTCCTCGTGTCCGCTTCGTATGCGGGCGCGCAAACGGTGGCAATCACCGGCGGACGGGTGTTCCCCGTCAGCGGACCCGTGATCGAGAACGGAACGGTCATCATTCGTGACGGCAAGATTGTAGCGGTCGGCGCCGGCCTGGCCGTCCCCGACGGGGCGCGCACCATCAACGCAACGGGAAAGTGGGTTACGCCGGGGCTGATAAACTCCTCCAGCCAGCTCGGACTCAGCGAGATCGGCTCGGTGCCGTCCACCGGAGACGCGTCGGCCACGGGCCAGGATCAGGTCGCCGCGGCGTTTACCGTGTGGGAAGGTCTCAATCCCCAGTCGGTGTTGTTCGCGCCCGCGCGCGATGAAGGGATCACGACCGTGGTCGTCGTGCCGCGCGGCGGACTGATCTGGGGTCAGGCGGCGGTCATCACGCTCGTGGATGGATCGCTCACCGATATGGTCACCCGCGCCCCGGTGGCCATGGTGGCCCAGGTCGGCAATCCTGGTCAGGGCGGCTCGGGGTCGCGGGGCGAGCAGCTGCTGCGACTGCGCGAGCTCTTCACCGACGTTCGTTTTTTCCGCGACAACCGGCGCGCGTTCGACCGCGCGGAGACCCGCGGGCTCGCAGCGAGCAGGAAGGATCTCGAGGCGCTGATCCCGGTCATCGAGGGGC
>JACDCY010000002.1 GCA_013817305.1 Gemmatimonadaceae bacterium
CCGCGTCGAATACGCCGAGGATGTTCAGCTTGCCTTCCTGCGACAGGTTGGCGGCGTCGGCGAAAACAGCAAACGAAATGTGCATGCCGGCAAAGTAGCTGCCCCTCCACGCGGGCGGCTAGCTTACGTCTCATGCACAGCCCCGGGCGCGGCTTCACCGCCACGGACACGATGTTGTTTCTGATGGCGACGATCTGGGCCGTGAACTTCAGCGTCGTGAAGTTCGCCACTCAAATATTCACGCCGCTCGCGTTCACCGGGCTGCGCGTCGCCATGGCCAGCGTCGTGCTCATTGCGATCGCGATCGTGTCGAAGAGTCCGTGGCCCGGCCGCCGGGACATCCTGATCCTGCTCGGTATCGGCGTACTCGGGCACGGCGTGTACCAGCTTCTCTTCGTGGAGGGATTGTCACGCACGCGGGCGGGGCACGCGGCGCTGATCGTGGCCGCGGCGCCCGCGTTCATCGTGGTCGCGAGCCGTATCCGCGGAATCGAGCGGGTCAAGCGGAAGATGCTCATCGGGATCGCGCTGTCCGTCGTGGGAGTCGGGCTCATACTCTCGGACAGCGCGCACGGCGCCGCGGGAGAAGCGACGCTCACCGGCTCGCTGCTGATGGTTGCCGCGGTGCTCACGTGGACGACATTCACCGTTCTGCTGCAGCCATATACCCTGCTGTTCAGCCCGCTCAAGCTGTCCGCGATAACGATGGTGGGGGGGCTCGTGCCACTGCTAGTCGTCAGCGGACCGGCGTTGGCGGCGACCGAATGGGCCGCCGTCCCCATGTCGGCGTGGGCCGCCGTGTTTTACGCCAGCATACTGTCGATGGTGGTCGCGTATCTGTTCTGGTACCGCGGCATCAAGTTGCTCGGGCCGACGCGCACGTCGGTGTATTCCAACATTCAGCCGGTGATCGCGCTCGGCATAGCCTGGATATTCCTGAGTGAGATCCCGACGCCATGGCAGGCGATAGGAGCCGGCACGATCATCACGGGCGTCCTGTTCACGCGCGCATGAAGCTCGTCCTTTTCGACATCGACGGCACGCTCCTCTCCAGCGAGGGGGCGGGAAAGCGCGCCATGCAGGGCGCGCTCTCTCACTTTTTCGGATCGTCGGGGGACCCGGCCTATCGGTACGATGGAAAGACCGATCGCCAGATCGTGCGGGACTTGATGCGCGCGAACGGGCACGACGATGCATACATCGACGAGCGAATGGGCGCGCTCCTGGATCTGTACCTCGAGGGCCTCTCCCGCGAGGTAGCGTCCGGCGAGCGCATTCCGCGCACGCTGCCGGGGATTCCGGCGTTGCTCGACGAGCTCGAGTCCCGCGAGCAGCTCACGCTCGGACTGCTAACCGGCAACATCGAGCCGGGCGCGAAGGTGAAGCTCGCCGCGGCCGGCGTGGACGTCTCTCGCTTTCGTGTCAACGCATTCGGCTCCGACCACGAGCACCGTCCGGAGCTGCCGGGAGTCGCGCAACGGAGGGCCGCCGAGCTTCTGGGACGCGAGCTCAACGGCGATGCGATTTATGTGATCGGCGACACTCCGGCGGACATCAGGTGCGGTGAAGCGATCGGTGCCCGCGCGATAGGCGTGGCTACCGGCCACTATTCCGTCGAAGACCTGCGCCAGCACGATCCATTCGCCGTGTTCCAGGATCTCTCCGACACCAGCGCGGTAGTGCGCGTGATTCTCGATGCTTGAAGTCGAAGTAAAGGCGGTCGTCGACGACGTCGCCGCGAGAGAAAAGAGACTGGTAGCAGCGGGAGCGGAAGAATTGTTCTCGGGCGCGATGCGCGACTTGCGGTACGACACCCCCGACCGGGCGCTCGCGGCCGTCGACCACGTTCTTCGCTTGCGGGTTTACGTGACTTCCGCGGGCGAGGCCGTGCATCTCGACTGGAAGGGTCCCACGCGGATCGATTCGGGGCTGAAAGCCCGCGAAGAGGAGACATCGGGCGTCGCGGATCTGGCGGGTGTCACCGCGATTCTTGAGGCGCTCGGCTACGTCGTAACGCGGGAGATCGAGCGTGAAGTGTCTGTGTATCGCGTATCCGGCGCGACGGTGCGCTTCGAGCGTTATCCACGCATGGACGACCTCGTCGAGGTCGAAGGCTCCCCGGCGGCAATCGAACGCGCGATCGGGATCCTCGGGATCGACAGGGGAGCTTTTACCGCCGACCGCCTCCCCGATTTCGCGCGCAGGTACGAGGCGCGGACCGGCGAACGGGCGGCGCTTTGCGCTAGCGAGGTCCGCGGGGATTACCGATTCGATCTGGACCAGGCGTAGTCGTTGACGCTTCGGGGTAATCCGATAAATTCACTCGGATATTCTTTGAGAACCCTTCTCAATCGTCGAAATGACCCCCGCGATCCAATCGTTTCTTGTAATCGTCCGCGAAGGCTTCGAAGCCATACTCATCGTGGGCGCGGTCGTCACCCTTCTCATCAAAACCGGCAACCGCGAGCGCCTCAAGCCGATTTGGCTCGGCGTCGTCGCCGCGCTCGTTGCCAGTTTGGCGCTCGCGCTGGTGTTCAGCGCGACGATCAAGGCAACACCGGCTGCCGCCGAGATCACCGAAGGCGTTACCATGCTGCTCGCCGCAGTGGTGCTCTTTTTCGTGAGCTACTGGCTCATATCGAAGGTCGAATCCGCGAGGTGGCAGCAGTTCATTCAGTCGCAAGTGTCGCGTGCCATGGAGAAGGGAGGCGGATCGGCCCTGGCGCTGGTCGCATTTCTCGCTGTGTTCCGGGAAGGCGCGGAGACTGTGCTGTTCTACCAGGCGATGATTCTCGATGCGCCGGGCTCGGGGGCACAACTCGCCGCCGGCTTCGTCGCGGGCGTCGCTGTGCTCGCATTGATTTTCGCGGCGTTCTACAAGTTCGGTGTTCGCATACCGTTGCGGCCTTTCTTCGCGGTGACGAGCATCCTGCTGTACTACATGGCCTTCGTCTTTACCGGGAAGGGCATTCATGAGCTGCAGGAAGGGCACGCGATTTCGGAGACGGCGCTCGCGATTCCAAAGATTGGGTTCCTCGGCATTTATCCGACCGTGGAGACCACCCTCGCGCAGGTCGTGCTGCTGGCGCTGTTCGCGTTTGCGATCGCGAAGACCTACGTATTCAACAAGTCAGCTGCGGAGCCGATGGCTGGGTAAGGTGCCCGGGGTTTCTCTCACAACTCCCGACTCACGGCTCGCCACTCGCAGCTTGCGTCCCGTCAGCTCTTACCAGGAGGTGCTTCCAGCGCCGATAGCAGCTTCTCGTGCAGTCCCCCGAACCCGCCGTTCGACATGACCAGCACGACGTCGCCGGCGCCCAGCGTCTCAGTCAGCTCCGCCACGATGTCCGGAACGGCCGGGATGTAATGGGCCCGCTTGCCGGCTTTCTTCCACCGCTCCACCAACGCCGCCGGATCCAGCGCGGAGTCGGCGTACCGCTCGGGATGAAACAGTCCCGCCAGGACGATTTCGTCGGCTTCGGCGAACGCGGCTTGGTACGCTCCCTCGAACTCCCGTAGCTGCGCCGTGTAGCTGCGCGGCTCGTACACGGCCACGAGGCGCCTGCCCGCGTATTTCTGGCGCGCCGCGGAAATCGTCTCGCGAATCGCCGTCGGATGATGCGCGAAGTCATCGATGACGGTCACGCCGCCGGCTTCGCCGCGCACTTCCATGCGGCGCTTCACGCTCTTGTAAGTGCGGAGGCCGTCGCGAACGCGATCGGGTTCGGCGCCGACGGACTCCGCCGCGGCGATCACCGAGAGGATGTTGCGAACGCTGAAGGCGCCAGCGAGCGGCGATTCCACCGCGCCCCACTCCTTACCGTTGTGGAGCACCGTGAATTTCGTGCCGTCGGGCCCGAAGCGCACCTTCTCGGCGTGCCACATCGGATGGGCGCCGTCCGTCGCCGAAGCATCGCCGCCCGAGTACCCGAACGACTCGACCGGGGCCAGCGATTTCGCCGACAGCTCGCGGACGATCGGCGAATCCCACCCGGCTACGAGGGTGCCGTTGCCGGGGATGAGATTTATGAAGCGGGAGAAGGCGAAGTTGTAGGCGATCGCATCGCGGTAGATGTCCGCGTGATCGAACTCGATGTTGGCGACTATCGCCGTGTCGGGCAGGTAGTGCCACATCTTGGGGCCCTTGTCGAAGTATGCCGTGTCGTACTCGTCCGCCTCGATCACGAAGTATTTCGAATCCGTGAGCCTGAACGACCGCCCGAAGTTCTCCGCGACTCCGCCGATGAGAAACGCCGGATTGAGCCCCGCGACTTCGAGAACCCAGGCGAGGAGCGAGCTCGTGCTCGTCTTGCCGTGCGTGCCGGCTACGGCGAGGGAGTGCCGCCCCCTGATGAATTCATCCTGAATGACCGCGGCGGCCGAGGTATACCGAAGCTTCCGGTTGAGAACGGATTCCAGCTCGACGTTACCGCGCGAGATGGCGTTGCCCACGATCACGATGTCAGGGTGCGGCTCAAGATTCGCAGAGGCAAACCCCGACTGGTAGGGAATTCCCAGCGCCTCGAGCTCGTGCGACATTGGCGGGTAGACGTTCTCGTCGGAGCCCGTGACGGTATGGCCGGCCGCTTTGAGAAGGCCGGCCAGAGAGGCCATGGCGGTGCCGGCGATTCCGATCAGGTGGTAATGCAGTTGGCGGGCTCCGCGGATCCGGGTGGGGCGCTTCAGTCGGTCGTTAAGTATATCCTACCGTTTCAGCGAAATCGCATGGGAAAAGACTCCACACAAAAGCCGTCACGCGACACCGCCAGGCTCCGCGAGCGCATCGACGAGATCAAGCGCGATGCGGGAGCAGAAGCGATAGCCGTTGCCGTCCGCGACGTCGAGACATCGGTCGAGTTTGATTTCGAATCGGATCGGTGGTTTCACGCCGCGAGCACCATCAAGGTGCCGATTCTCGTCGGCGTATTCGGCGCCGTCCATGCCGGCGAGCTCCTACCGCAGTCGCGCTTGCACGTCCGCAACAGATTCAGAAGCGCCGCGGACGGCTCCATCTTCCGCGTCGAGCCTGACCGGGACGCCAATGCGGCGGTGCACGCCGCGCTCGGGAAGACGATGCAGGTTCGCGAGCTCGCGTTCCACATGATCGCTACGAGCAGCAACCTCGCTACGAACCTTTTGCTGGATTACGTCGGCCTGGAGAGCATGCAGCGCACGTTTGGCGAGCTCGGCCTGGACGAGGGAATCGACCTTCATCGAGGCGTGGAGGATCATCGCGCGTTCGACGACGGGGTCTCGAATCGTGTCACCGCGGCCGGCCTGGCAAGGCTGCTCAAGCTGATCGCGGAAGAGCGCGCGTTCTCTCGTACGCTGTCGAGGGAGATGCTCGACATTCTTCACGCCCAGGAGTTCAACAGCGGCATTCCGGCGCCGTTGCCCAAGCGAACGCGTGTCGCCCACAAGACGGGCGAGATCTCGACGATCGCTCACGACGCCGGGGTCGTGTATCTCCACGGTCGTAATCCGTACGTTCTGGTCGTCCTGACCGAATGGGACACTGGCACCTCGGGGAGGCAGCAGGCCGTGGCCAAGGTGTCCCTGGCGGTCTATGAGTTCCTCACCAGCGATGCGAGGTCCACGGATGGGTGAGGACCGCTCTTTCCCGCTGCAGGTGATCGACGGGATGGCGCTGGACCGGAAGTACCGCGAGGCACTGCGCCCCGCGGAGCCGATGCTCGACGCTTCCGGCCGCGAACGGCTGCTCCCCCGTTACTTTTATGAGATCCCCTCGTGGGACGTGGCGCGTAAGCTCGAGCTCTCGCCCCACTTTTACCTCTGGGAGTTCATCCAGACCGACGTTCGGGAAACCAACGTATTCAGGCGGTTTCCGCGGTACGTCCCCTGCGCTATCACGCTGCTGGCCTTGTGCTTGGAGCGATTTCGCGAGGCGGTTGGAACGTTCGTGCACATATCGGCGAACGGCGGGTACCGGTCTCCGGCACACTGTTTGACTAGAAATGCCTCGCCCCACTGTTGGGGCACCGCGGCGAACATCTATCGGATCGGGTCGACCTACCTGAACGACGAGAAATCGATAGAGCGCTACAGCATGGTCGCCCGGGAGACGCTTCCGGCAGTCTGGACGCGCCCGACGGGAGAAGCCGCGGGATTTGCGGACGACCATCTGCATCTGGACTTCGGGTACGTGGTTTCCATGCCGCGCGACGTGCCCGGCGAGGCGGACAAAGCGCGGAGCTAGCGTCGCTCACCCCGGGGTGGACGCGAGAAATCTCCGGGGCAAAGGACTCGAGGTCGTAGTAGATGTCGCAGACCGTAACACGAAGTCGGAAGAAGTCGGACGGCGGCGACAAGCGCGCCGCATTGGACCGCATCGCGCTCGCCGCGATCGGGCTCGAGGCCGAATTCGCCGTGGTCATGAATGGCGAGCAGGTCCGCCCCGAGGCCGTGTTCGGCAGTCCCCGCAACATCATCCGCGGCCCGCTCATGCATCGGACGGGACGATCGTACCACCTGCCCACCGGCGGCGCGGTGTACTTCGACACCGGCGTGATCGAAGTCGCCACACCCGTCATCGAGATCGAGCGCGGGTGCGCGGCGCGCGCGGGAAGATCGCTCTGGGAGAGCATCCTCTTCCTCCGCGACGAGCTGGACGAATGGGAGAAGGTTCACGGGAGCGACGTCAAGCTCACCGGGTTCAGCGCCCATTACAACATCTCGTTCGACCTCCCCGCGCACGAGCGCGACAGCAGCAGGAGCGTCGAGAAGCTGGCACTGCTCCTGTCGTACGTCCTGCCCATGCCCGTCATGTTGCTTGCCGCCAACCGCGAATCCACGGGCATCGGCGTGCGGCCCCGCGGGAATCGCATCGAGGTGACCGCGGACTTCACGCCCAGCGCGTCGCTCATGATCGCGACTGCGACGCTGATCGTCGGGATCGTGCGCTCGGTCATGCGGTGGGAGAGCTTCGAGCTGGAGATGCTCGAGAAGAAGCGACTGCCCGTACTCGAGAACTTCCGCCCGATGCGCCACACCTCGCGCAAAGGATGGCTCGCCCGCTTCTCCTGCTTCGCGGAGAATCCATTCCAATGCGACATCGATGAGACGATGTGGCCGACGCGCGACGGGCGGACGCTCGCGCTGCGAGAGATCGCGGGGCTTACCGCGCGTCACTTCTGGCCGTCGATCCGCCGGATATCCGATCCCTTCAGCCTCCGGCTGATAGGCTCCGTTCTCCGCGGGCGCGCTCCGTCGCTGCTGGATCTCCACGAGCGCCCGGAATGCTACGAAGACATCGGACGACTATGCAGGTGGGACAATCTTTTTCCGGAACGCGTCCTCCCACGCTCGCGCTACGAGCGCGTGCTGATTCGTGCGATCACGGGCGAAGAGCTGCACATGAACGGCTTCTGGTACAAACCGACGGGGATGAAGGGATGGTCGCGCGTGGTTTTCAGGCGGCGCGGGGACGGGACGAGGCACGTGTTCTCGCTGGACTACCTGCTCGACCATCTGTCCGCGTGGGAGCGGCACAAATCCCGGAAGGCGGGCTCCTGGCGGGCCCAGACGGAATCCAAGTTCGGAGTGCGCCGGTAGCGAGTGTGCCAGTAGGAAGTGCACTCGGAACTGATCAGCTCGAAACTGGCGCACTCCAAACTTGGATTCCCCGTCGGAATCTCCGGAGCTAAAGAGCCCTACGAGGCGTAGATCCCAGGTCTGTTGGGCCCGATCTCGCGGCGCGAGTACATCCACGCCACGCCCGCGGCGACGAACCCGAGCGCGATGACCTGCGCGAGTGTCAATCCGCCGAAGAACCGGTCGTCCTTGGCGCGCACGAACTCGATTATGAACCGCTCGATCCCTGCCAGCACCGCGTACACTCCAAACAGCCACCCCGCAGCGTGCTTGTGGTCGCGGTAGCGCCAGACGATCAGGAACATCACGAAGCCCAGGATGACTTCGTAGACCTGCGTCGGATGCACGGCGATAACCGCCGACGGATCCGTGCCCGCCGGAAAGCTCACGCCGAACAGCTGCGACATGTTCGCGGCGGTGGACGGCGGCGCGCCTTCAGGAAATTGCACCGCGAGCGGTGAGTCCCAGGGACGGCCATAGTCGTCGCCCACCGCCCAGCAGCCGGTTCGGCCGACGGCATACGCCGCCGCGAGGCTCATCGCGCTCGCGTCGCTGATCGTGCTCCAGCGCAGCTTCTTGAAGCGCACCACCAGGCTCGTGGCGATGATCCCGCCGATCAGTCCGCCCCAGAAAACGAATCCCGCGCGGCTGAACAACGCGCCGGCGTCCTGAGTCAGGATAGCGTAATAGATCTTTGCCCCGAGCAGTCCGCCGATCACCGCGGCGAAAACCAGATCGCCTACCGGCGCTGGATCGTGCCCGCGCCTGAGCAGCTCCCGGTGCAGGAGGATCTGGCCGGTGACAAAACACATCAGCATCGCCAGACCGAAGCCGCCGATCTCCATCGGGCCGAGGTGGTAGACGAAGGGCTGGTGAACGATGTATCCGGGGTCAGGCATCAGGGCGGATTATGGTTGCTGGTTCTTGGATCGAGCAATGATAGATGAACGCGGGTGCCGCTGTAACCACATCCCCCAAACCAGGCACAGGAATCAAGCGGACCTCAGTCCAGGAATGGGTCGGGTCGCGTACGCGTTTAACGACCAATCGGCCTGCTCACCGCGCTCGTAGTGAAACAGGCCCGCGCGGGCGATCATCGCCGCGTTATCCGTCGAAAGCCTGGGCGACGCGCTGTGAACGGTCGCGCCGATAACTGCGGCGCGCTTTCGCGCCGCGGCAACGAGAGTTCGGTTGCACGCTACGCCGCCACCGAGCACGATCCGCGAGCGGCCGCGCTCGTCCGCCGCGCGCGCAGTCTTCTCCACCAGCGTCTCGATGAGCGCGTCCTGAAAGCCGCGCGCGATATCGGCGCGGTCGCGCTCGATGTGATTCGAATTCCGCACGGCGTTCAGCACCGCCGTCTTAAGCCCGCTGAAGGAAACATCGTGGTAGCCAGGCTGGTTCTCCTTCCACGTTCCGTCGAGCATCGGCCGCTTGAAGCGAAACCGGCCGGGGTCGCCCGTGGCGGCGAGCTCCTCTACGTGCCGGCCGCCGGGGTAGGGAAGGCCCAACAACTTCGCGACCTTGTCGAATGCCTCGCCGGCGGCGTCGTCGCGCGTAGAGCCAAGCAGCTCGTAGCTGCCCCATTCGGGGCAATCGATCAGCATGGTGTGGCCACCGGAAACCAGAAGTGCCATGAACGGCGGCTCCGCGTCGGGATCTTCGAGCGACGCGGCAAAGAGATGCCCTTCCATGTGATGCACGGCGACAGCCGGAACGCCGAGCGAGTACGCGAGCGATTTCCCGTACGACACGCCGGCCAGGAGCGCGCCTATCAGTCCGGGCGAGTGGGTCACCGCGACCGCACCGAGGTCGCCGAAGGTCGCGCCCGATTCAGCCAACGCCCTGTCCACCACGGGCACGATGCTGGTGAGGTGCGCGCGCGCCGCGATTTCCGGCACTACTCCGCCGAAAACCGCGTGTACGTCCTGCGAGAGGATGACGAGCGAGCGCAGAGCCGGGCGTTGCTCGGGGTCGCTCCGCTCGATGACCGCCGCCGACGTCTCGTCGCACGACGTCTCGATCCCCAGGATCAGCGTCACTTCAGCTCGCCGGCTTGGCGAGCAGCTGCTCAACCAGCGCGCGATTGGCCGGGGAATCCCAGTGCACCGCGCCCACGACGCGCTTCCGGATCACGCCGTCACGTCCGATGATCACCGTCTCCGGCACCCCGGTCGTGCGATATGCCTGCTTGATCGCTCCCAGAGAATCGTGCAGAATCTCGAAGGTCAGGCCGAGGGAGTCGGCAAAATCGCTGATCTGCTGGCCGGTGCCTCCGGCGTCGATGCTCACCGCGACGACCTTGAGTCCGCGCGAAGCGTAGGCCTCGTGCAGCGCCTGAATGCTGGGCATCTCTACTCGGCAGGGCGCGCACCAGGTCGCCCAGATGTTGAGCAGTACGACATCACCGGCGTAATTGGCCAGAGTCTTCGCCTGCGAAGACGGCCCAAGAGTTACGGCGCTGAACTGTGGCGCCCGCGAAGCGACGCCAACCGTGTCGAGATCGTAGCGCAGCGCGCGCACGCCGAAGTAGCCGGCGATCAGGACGGCCGGCAGGAGCACGAGCAGCGCAGCCCGCTTCCCTGGCATGCTTACACGGTCTCCTGGCAGAGCTTCCGTAGCACGGCTATCTCGCTCCGCGGGTCCTTCGCGCCGAAAATCGCGTTTCCAGCGACAAACGTATCCGCGCCAGCGCGCCACACGTCGCGGATGGTCTCTCTCCCGACGCCGCCATCCACTTCCAGATACGCGCCGCTGCGAGCCGCGTCCAGCATCTCCCGCGCGCGCGCGATCTTGACGAGCGACGCAGAAATAAAGCTCTGCGCGGAGAAGCCCGGATTCACGGACATGATCAGGAGCAGATCGAGATCGAGTATCACGTCGGATAGTGCCTCGACCGGAGTCGCGGGATTCACAACGGCGCCGGCGCGGCAGCCGAGCTCCTTGATGCGCATGAGCTGTCTGTGCAAATGCGGGGAGGTCTCGACATGAATCGTCATGGTCGTGGCGCCCGCCTTGGAGAAGGCGTCGAAATACTTCTCCGGCTGGAGCACCATGAGATGAACGTCCAGCGGGAGCTCTGTGAGCTTGCGCACAGTCTCGATGACCTTCGCGCCGAAGGTGAGGTTCGGCACGAAGTGACCGTCCATCACGTCGATGTGTATCCAATCGGCGCCGCCGGCCTCGCACATGGCGATCTCGTCCGCGAGCCGGGCGAAGTCCGCGCTGAGTATCGAAGGAGCTATCCGAACCGTCATCGCTGTGGGAAAGAGTCGCGCGGAGGGACGTACAGCGGAGCGACCGGAGGAAATCTCGAGACGGTCACGTTGATGCGGCCGCCCGCGGACACTGCCTGCCCCGCCGGCGGAGATTGCGACAGTATGGTGTTCTCGGCCTGGAACGAGCTCGTGTCTCTCCCCACGCCTCCGACCCTCAACCCGATCTGCTCCAGCATCGAGCGCGCATCGGGCAGTGTGCGGCCAACCAGATCCGGCGCAACAACGATCGCGGGACCGTCGCTTATCACGATGTTCACCATGGCCGGGAGCTGCAGGACCTCTCCAGACGGTGGAGTGCTGCCGATGATCGAGCCGCGCGGCTGGTCGCTCGCTTCGCGCCGCACAGTGCCGAGCTCGAAGCCAGCGTTCGCGATGGAGACGCGCGCCTGCTGCTCGCTCAACCCGGTTACCTGCGGCACCGGTGCGCTCCGCTGGCCCGCGCTCACGGCAAGCCTCACGTCGATTCCGCGCTTCTGGCTGCTCCCGGCCGGCGGGTCCTGCTGCAGCACGGTGCCTTCTGGCGCGCGCGGGTGAAAGCGGGATTCACCCTGGACGGCCTGAAACCCGGCCTTCTCGATGCGCTGAGCCGCGTCCGAATACATGAGCCCGACCACGTTCGGCATCTTTGCGTCGTCCGGGATCACTTCCGCGGGAAAGGCGAACAGGAAGATCAACAGGTACGCGATCAAAAAACCGCCGCCGGCGGTCAGAAGATATGGAAAGGCGCTGCGTGGAGCAGCGCGCCAACTCACTTAGCGGACCCTTCGAAGTCGCGCCGCGAACGCGCCGTCGGCGCCATGTCGCTGTGGCAGCACGCGTAGGAATCCGTCGCTCGAGACTTCGTTCGGGATCTCGCCGTCTGGCGGCGGCTCCAGAACGAAGTCCGGGTGCTCTTTTAGAAATGTCGCGACCTGCTCCTCGTTCTCTTCGGGCTCGAGTGAGCAGGTGCTGTAGATGAGCAAGCCGCCGGGAGCCACGACTCGCGCGGCGCCGCGGCAGATCGCGCGCTGCAGGTTTGTCATCACCGCTAGATCTGACGGCCTGAGTCGCCAGCGGGCATCGGGGTGCCTGCGAAACGTTCCAGTTCCCGTGCAGGGCACGTCTATCAGAACCACGTCGACCGGCCGGATTGCCGGGTGCCGCGCATCGCCGACGAACGCGAGCAGGTCACGCGCATCGAGCCGCTTCACATTCGCGATCACCCGCTGCAGCCGCCCGTGCGAACGGTCGCTCGCTACAACCGATCCCGCGACGCGCGTCATCTCCAGCGACTTTCCGCCGGGTGCGGCGCAAAGATCTGCGACCGTAACGCCGGCTGAGATCGCCGCGTAGCGCGACACGAGCGTGGACGCCGGATCCTGGATGAAGAACAACCCCTGCTTGTAAGCTCCCAACTCGGTCAGCGCGGCCGCGCCTTGCAGCTCGAGGCTGTCCGCAACGAGCGGAGCGTCTGCGACTTTCACTCCGGCCGCTTCCAGCGTTGCCTCGAGCTGCTCGCGCACGATCCCATACGGACGCGCGATCAGCGGCGGCTCGGTGTTGTTGGCCTCGAGCAGTTGCACTGTCTCGCTTCGGCCGAACCGCTCGAGCCAACGAGCGACGATCCACCGCGGGTGCGAATACTCGAGCGCGAGCTGATCGACTTCGTCTCCGTCCACAATCACGGAGAGGTCCTCTCGCTCCCGGTCCACGCGCCTCAGCACGGCGTTGGCGAGCTTGCTCGCTCCGATTCCGTGCCGCCGCTTCGCCAGCTCGACCGTCTGCGCGATGGCCGCGTACGCCGGGACGCTGCGCATGTACAGCAGCTGGTCCACGCCGAGCCGGAGCAGATCGACCAGGTCCGGATCCAGCCGTGCGAGCCCGCCCCGCACGCGTGACGACAGGATTGCGTCGAGCCGGGCGCGGCGCCTCAGCATCCCGTACACCAGTTCCTGCATCCACCGCCGATCACGCGAATCCAGAGCGATGGCGCGCCGCTCGAATGACGAGTCGAGCATCTCGCCATTGCGCAGGTCGCCGCAGACCTCGGCGGCGAGCACCCGGGCTTCGGTGACGCCACCCTGAGCGGCGAACTGGACGCTGCCCTTGGTCCCCATCACCCGAGCATCCCGTCGAGCGGGGAAGACGGCATGGCCGTCTCGCGTTTCGGCATCCTGCCCGCGAGGAACGAAGCCCGTCCGGCTTCGACGGCCAGCTTCATCGCGTGCGCCATCCGCACCGGATCGGTAGCCGCGGCAATTCCGGTGTTCATCAGTATTCCGTCCACGCCCTGCTCCATCGCCGCGCACGCGTCGGTCGCGCAGCCGACCCCGGCATCGACGATGACGGGCACGGACAGTCTCCGCTTGATCGTGCGGATCGCCTGCGGGTTCAGGAGACCGAGGCCAGAGCCGATCGGCGAGGCAAGGGGCATGACTGCGACTGCGCCTGCATCCTCGAGCCGGAGCGCGACGATCAGATCTTCGTTTGTGTACGCCATCACCTTGAACCCTTCATCGACCAGCACCTTGGTTGCTTCGAGCAGTCCAGCCACGTCGGGCAGCAGCGTTTCTTCGTCGCCGAGCACTTCGAGCTTGATCCACTCGTTGAACCCGGCCGCGCGCGCGAGGCGGGCGTATCGCACGGCTTCCTCAGCGGAATAGCATCCCGCCGTGTTGGCGAGCAGGAAATGCTGGTCGGGATTGAGATGGCGCAGCATCCCCTCGTCGTTGGCGCGGTTCAGGTCCACGCGGCGCACGGCGACGGTCACGACCTCGGCGCCCGACGCTTCGATGGCGGCCGACATCTCTTCGTTCGAGCGATACTTGCCGGTCCCCACCATCAGGCGCGAGCGAAATTCGCGCCCGGCGATCTCGAAGGGCACGTCATTCACCGGTAGTGTCGCGGTGGTCATCCGCCCCCCACGAAATGCACGATCTCGACGACGTCGCCGGTGGCGAGCGCGATCGTGGCGTACGCGTCACGGTCCCGGAGCACGGACCTGTTGTGCTCGACCACTACTAGCCGGGGGTCGAGCTTGTGCGACTCGAGGAGGTCCGCGACGCTCGATCCGGCTGGGAAATCTCGATCTTCGCCGTTGACGGTCAGGGTGACCGTTTCATCCGCGATGCTCTGCTGCGACATACTCCGAAAGATAGCGGGCGGCTGCCTCACCGGGATTCGGCTCGCCCCAGATTCCGCTGATGCTGGCCACCCCACGCGCGCCCGCCTCGACCAGCTCGCCGACTCGGCCCGGTGTGACTCCTCCAATGGCGATCACGGGGATTTCCGTGGCTTCGGCGCACGAGCGCACAAAGCCGAGGCCGCGCCCGGGCTCGCCCTCGTGCGATCCGCTGTCGAACACATGGCCTGCCACGCACCAGTCAGCGCCGAACAGCGCCGCGTCCCTGGCCTCGGCCGCCGAGTGGACGCTGCTTCCGATCCGGAGTGCCGGAGCCATCGCCCGCACGGCGGTCACGCCCGCGGAGCGCGAGGTCAACTGAACTCCGTGCGCCGCGCCCGCAAGCGCGATGTCGGCGCGGTCGTTTATCACTATCGTGCAGCCGGTCTCGCCCGAGGCCTCCACCAGCGATTGAGTGATCACGAGCAGTCGGCGGTCGGAAAGCCAGCGAGCGCGTACATGAATGGTCCCGCGCTGGCCAAGTGCGGCCATGACATCTGTCGCGCGGCGCAGGAAATCCGCGTGCAACAGCTTGTCGTCGTTTGTTATCGCGTGGACGACGGGCACGCTCCAGGCGATGGGCTCAGCCGAGGATGTCACCGACGGCGACTGCTCGCCCGCGCGTCCAGTCGCCAGCGGCCATGCGCCGCCGGCCGGCTGGCTGGACCTCGGAGATTCTGACCGCGCCGGTGCCGCATGCCACCACGAGGTCCTCGCCGGCTTCGAGCACCTGGCCGGGATTACCGGAGAGCCCCTCAGCGAGCGACGGATGAAAGAGCTTGACCGCTTCTCCGCCGGCGCTCGTGAACGCAGCGGGGCGTGGATCGTACGCGCGAATTCCACGTGACACCTGCTGTGAATCGTTTGTCCAATCGATGCGCGCCGACTCGCGCGCGACCTTCGGCGCAAGCGTGACGAGCGAGGCATCCTGCTCTTTCGGCGTGGCTGCGCCGGCCGACATCAGAGCAAGTGCTTCCACGATCGCGAGCGCGCCCAGCTCGGAGAGTCGCATCGCGAGCTCCCCGTACGTCTCTTCGGGACCGATCGGCGTTTTGACCTGGTGCAGCACCGGTCCCGCATCGAGCGCGGGCACCATCTGCATTATCGAGATACCGGTCTCGGCGAATCCTGCGAGAATCGCGCCCTGTATGGGCGCAGCGCCGCGCAGCGCCGGCAGCAGCGAGGCGTGGATGTTGAGTGTGCCCAGGCGTGGAAGATCGATGACTTCTCTGGAAAGGATCTGGCCGTAAGCCACGACCACTGAAATGTCTGGCTCCAGCTTACTGATGTCGTCGACGAAAGCCGGATCACGCGCTTTGACCGGCTGTAGCACCGGGATCTCTTCGCGGACCGCGAGGGTTTTCACCGGCGAGGCGATCACGCTCGAACGCGACCGGCCCTGCGGCTTGTCGGGCTGAGTTACGACTCCGACGACGTCGAGACCTTCGCCGAGCAGCGCCGCGAGGGGAGTGACCGCGAAATCGGGCGTTCCCCAGAAGAGAACCCGCACTAGACCTCGCCGGCCGCTGTCGCGTTGTGCTCCGCGCTTCGGGACTTCGACTTTTTCTCCATGCCCGCGACCACTTTTCGGATCAATCCCGGATAATCTCCCTTCAGCTTGTCCCACTGGCTCAAAGCTGACCGCCGCTTGAACACGCTGAGGTAGTCCACAAAGAGTTTGCCGTGCAGGTGATCGACTTCGTGCTGAATGCACCGCGCCAACAGCTCGTCCGCCGCCAGCTCGAACGGCTTGCCGTCGGCATCGAGCGCGCGCACCACGATTCGTTGCGGCCGCTCCACCTCTCCGAACACTTCGGGAATGGAGAGGCAGCCTTCCTCGGCGCGTGCCGAGCCCTCGCGTGTGACGATCTCAGGATTGATCAGCGCGTAGCGAGCGCCCTCGACATCGACCACCGCGAGCCGCTCCGTGCGACCGACCTGCGGAGCGGCGAGCCCAATTCCCTCGGCGGCGTACATCGTGGTGAACATGTCGGCGATCAGCTGCCTGAGCTCGGGGGTGACTTCCGCTACCGGCTGCGTATCCGTTCGAAGGATAGGATCGCCGAGCACGCGGATGTCGAGCGCCTTCACCGCTGTCAGGCTCCGGTTACGGTGGGACGAATGACCCTGGTGATGCGACCGCGCTCGATGATCAGCTTGGATTCACCGGAGCGGATTGTGACGCGGTCTTCCATCGTCGGCGCCGCCGTCCCCTCGTTCATCGTTTCCTTGATGTGCAGCACCTCGCCGACGACTCCGCCTGCGGTCACTACTTCGTCACCCTTCTTGAGCCCTTTTATGAGGGCTTCGTGCACTTTTCGCTGCTTCTGTCCCGGGCGGATGAGAACGAAGTAGAAGATGATGAAGATCGCGCCGTACATGAACAACGGGCCCACCAGCGGATTGGCGCCTGCGGGGGCGAATATGGCCAGTGCGGCATAGGTCGTAGCTGTCATTGGTCGTCGGTGCCGGTTCGGGAATTAGAGAGCGGTTGGGGCAGAGGCTTTCAGCGTGTTGTGCCGCTCGAGCCAGTCGCTGCTCCAGGCGGAGAACGTACCGTCCTGAATGGTCTCGCGGACTTTGCGCATGAGCTGCACCAGAAAATGTACATTGTGCAGCGAGAGGAGCCGGGGCCCGAGCATCTCGTCCGCGGTGAACAGGTGCCGCAGGTACGCGCGGCTGAAGCGGGAGCAGGTCGGACAGGAGCAGGACTCGTCCAGTGGGCGGGTGTCCGCGCGGAGCTCTGCGTTACGAACATTGATGCGCCCTTCCGGGACGAACGCTGTTCCGTTTCGGCCCATCCGCGTGGGCGCGACGCAGTCGAACATATCCACGCCGCGGCGCACCCCCTCCATCAGGTCCGCAGGGAAGCCGACACCCATGAGGTAGCGAGGGCGGTCCTGCGGCAGCGCTTCGTCGACCACGTCGAGCATCTGGTACATCGCGGGCTTCGCCTCGCCCACAGAGAGCCCGCCGATTCCGAAGCCGAGCCAGTCGCCCATGCCGGTGATTGCGGTGGCGGCTTCGCGTCGCAGGTCGGAGTGGATTCCTCCTTGGACGATCGGGAAGAGCGCTTGCTCCTGTTCCGGGTTTTGTTGGGCGAGTCTCTCGTGCTCCTTGCGGCAGCGCGCGAGCCAGCGAAGGCTGCGCTCGCTCGCGTCGCGCGAGGTTGCAGAGTCGGATTGGCCGGGTATGACGTGGTCGAATTGCATTATCACGTCGGCCCCAAGGTTGCGCTCGATTTGCATGACCGACTCGGGAGTGAACCGCCGGGTGGAGCCGTCGATGTGGCTGCGGAACCCGACGCCGTCCTCGGTGACGGTGCACAGCTTCGCGAGGGAAAAGACCTGGAATCCGCCGGAGTCGGTAAGGATCGGGCCGTCCCAGCGCATGAATTCGTGCAGCCCGCCCATGTCGCGCACGAGCTCGTCGCCGGGACGGAGGTGGAGGTGGTACGCGTTGGCGAGCAGCATGCCGACGCCCGCCGTTTTGAGTTCCGTGGGGTCGAGCGATTTGACCGTTGCCAGCGTGCCTACTGGCATGAAGGCAGGGGTTTCGACGGGGCCGTGGGGGGTAGAGAAAACCGCGGCTCGTCCTCGACCCGAAGTTGCGGTTAGATCGAAGCGGAACATCAGGGGAATCTATTGATCTCGCCGCGCGCCATTGGTGTGTTGTGGCTCGCGTGGTGCGTTGCCCGTTATTGCGCCGTCCGTACGGACGTTGACCGGGTCAGCAAACGGGAAAACGTAACGACGGAACAACGGGCAACGCACTACGCTAGCCACAGCAAGACAAAGCTTTGGCAGCGAGCGCTTGGATGTTACGACCCGGCATCGAGTCGTTTTGCATTTGCGGCATGCAGGACTACCGCAAGCTCCGCGTCTGGCGCAAAGCTCACGAGTTGGCCCTTGCCGTCAGGCGAACGGCGAATCGCCTTCCTCGCACCGGTTACGCCTCGCTTCGAAAGCAGATCACGACGAGCGCCGAGTCGATTCCGTTCAACATCGTCGAGGGCTGCGGGGCGAGCAGTCCGAAAGAGCTGGGGCGGTTTCTGGACATAAGCATCAAATCCACCATGGAGCTCGAATATCAATTGAAGCTTGCGCTGGACTACGGGGTTCTGGACGAGGCGGAGGGGAAAGCGTTGAGCGGTGAAGTGGTTGACACCCGGCGGATGCTGTGCGGGTTGCGGGCGAAGGTATTGGCTTCTGCGTAGGCAGTTGTCAGTTCGTGTCCGCTAGGCTCGTTTCCCCCGGGCTTTGTCGCGGGGTGGCTCGCGTAGTGCGTCACCCGTCTATCCGTCGTTTTGTTTTCCCGTCTTTTAACCCAGTCAACGTCCTTACGGGTAACTCAACGACGGGCAACGCTCTACGCGAGCCACCCCGCGAGAAAGTCTGGGGCAACGAGCGCCTAGACTATCAACATCGCATCCCCGTACGAAAAAAATCTGTATCGCTCACCAATGGCCGTCCGGTACGCCTCCATCGCCAAGTCGTACTCTGCGAACGCCGCAACAAGCATTAGCAGCGTAGACCGTGGCAGATGGAAGTTGGTCAGCAGGCGATCTACCGCCTTGAATTCGTAACCCGGCCGGATGAACATCGCGGTCTCTCCGGCTGCGGCAGCGAACATCCCGCCCGAGATTGCGCTTTCTAGCGTTCGAACCGCGGTCGTCCCTACTGCCGTGACCTTTCCGCCTCGCCTACGCACCGCGTTGAGCTGCTGCGCAGTCTCTGCGGAAACCGAAAAACATTCCTCGTGCATTACGTGATCGGCGGGGTCGTCCACGTCCACGGGCTTGAACGTTCCAGCCCCTACGTGCAACACCACTTCCGCGATACTCACATCCCGGTGGCGGATCGCGTCGAGCACCTGCTCGGTGAAGTGCAAGCCGGCTGTCGGTGCGGCGACCGAGCCCGGCTCGCGCGCGTACACTGTCTGATATCGTGTCGCGTCTTCGCTTTCGTCGGCTCGGCGGATGTAAGGCGGCAACGGAATGTGGCCGAACCGCTCAATGGCTTCGTCGAACGGCAGGTCGCTGTGCAGCTGCACGATTCGCGTCCCGCGTTCGGTGATCTCGAGAATTTCTACCTCGAGCTGCGATGACACAGAGATTTTGCGGCCAGGCTTGAGCTTCCCCCCCGGGTGCACCATGGCCTCGTATCGTCCGTCAGCGAGCGACTTGATCAGCATCACCTCGGCGGGCGCGCCGCTGTCCCGGGTACCGAGCAGCCGCGCGCGGATGACTTTGCTGGTGTTGAGGACGAGGGCGTCACCGGCGGAGAAAAATCCGGGGAGGTCGGCGAACTTCCGGTGGGTGATCGTCCCGGCCGCGCGGTCCAGCACCATCAGCCTGCTCTCGTCTCGTTTTTGCGCGGGAGTCTGCGCTATGAGCTCGGGCGGAAGCTCGAAGTCGTAGTCCGACGTCCGGCTGCCGGCCGGCATCCCGCTTTCAGCGCTGAAAGAGACTGGGCTGGCTCCCGCCACCGCTCGCTCCCGCGGGCGGAGTGTAGCCGAAGTGGCGGTACGCCTGCGCAGTCGCAACGCGTCCGCGCGGCGTGCGGTGGAGGAATCCGTTCTGCACGAGGAAAGGCTCGTACACCTCTTCGATGGTGTCCGCGTCTTCGCCGACGGCCGCAGCGATGGAGCCGATCCCCACCGGCCCGCCGTCGAACTTCTCGATCACCGCCTTCAAAAGCCGCGTGTCCATCTCGTCGAGCCCGAACTGATCTACCTCCAGAAGCTGGAGCGCATCGTGCGCGACGCCGCGCGTGATCCGTCCGTCCGCTTTTACCTGGGCGAAGTCCCGAATTCGCCGGAGCAATCGGTTAGCGACTCGCGGCGTGCCGCGTGAGCGGCTCGCAATTTCCAGCGCCCCCTCGGCGTCCACGTACACGCCGAGCACGTCTGCGGTTCGGCGGACGATCTGCTCGAGGTCCGCCGTCGGATAGTAGTTCAGCCGCTGCTCGATGCCGAATCGCGCGCGCAGCGGCGGCGTAAGCAGGCCGAGTCGCGTAGTCGCGCCGATCAGCGTGAACTTCTCCACGGGCATCGTGATAGTCTGCGCTTTGGGTCCCTCCGACAGACGGATGTCGATCCGGTAATCCTCCATCGCGGGATACAGGAACTCCTCGATGATCGGCCGGAGGCGGTGGATCTCGTCGATGAACAGGATGTCGCGCTCGCGCAGATTCGTCAGGGTGCCGACGAGATCGCCCGGCTTCTCGAGCGCGGGTCCTGAAGTCTGGCGCACGTTCACGCCCAGCTCTCGTCCGATCAGCTCGGCGAGGGTCGTCTTCCCGAGCCCGGGCGGCCCGAAGAACAGCGTATGGTCCAATGCTTCGCGCCGGGCGAGCGCCGCTTCTATATAGATGCGCAGGCTCTCCTTCACGCGGTCCTGCCCGATGAATTCGTTCAGCGCCTGGGGACGGAGCGAGAGTTCCACCACCGATTCCTCGGTTAGTGCCTCGGGCGTAGTGATCTCCGTCCGGCTCATTCTAGACCCGCGCCGCCAGCTTCGACAAACGCTCGGCTGCGCGCTCCAGCGTCTCGAGCTTCTTGCAGAAGGCAAAGCGCGTGTAGTTCTTCGCGGTGCCGGCGTCGTGATAGAACGTCGATCCGGGGACAGTCGCGACGCCGATCTCCTCGGCCAGCCACATGGCGAACGGAACGTCGGCCAGGTCGCTCAGCCCCGAGAAATCCGCGAGCACGTAGTACGCGCCCTCGGGTGCCGTGCACTTGAAACCCGCCTCGTGCAGCGCAGGCATGATGAGATCGCGTCGCGCGCGGTAATCCAGCGCCATGCGGTTGTAGTAGTCGCGATCGAATGCCATCCCGATCGCACCGGCCGCCTGCAGCGGAGCGGGCGCGCCAACGGTCAGAAAGTCGTGGACTTTTCTGATCGCCGTGGATGCGAGCTGCGGGGCGATCGCGTAACCCAGCCGCCACCCCGTGCAGCTGAACGTCTTGGACAGGCCGGAGATCGTGACAGTCCGGTCCTTCATTCCTGGAAACGTCGCGAGCACGTGGTGGTTTCCCGCGTAGATGATGTGCTCGTAGATCTCGTCGGTTATTGCGATCGCGTCGTACTCGATGCACAGCTCGGCGATCAGCGACATCTCGTCGCGCGTAAACACGCGCCCGCTCGGATTGTGCGGAGAGTTCACGACTATCGCGCGCGTCTTCTTCGAGAACGCCTTGCGCAGACGGTCGCCGTCGAGCGTCCAGTTGGGCGGCTCGAGCGGGACGTACACGGGCTTGGCCGCCGAGAGGATCGCGTCGGGCCCGTAGTTCTCGTAGTACGGCTCGATGACGACTACCTCGTCGCCGGGATCGACGAGCGCCAGAAAGGTCGCCGCCATCGCTTCGGTTCCGCCACAGCAGACCGTCACGTCCGTTTCAGGATCAACTTCCATCCCGTACCATCGGCGGTACTTCTCCGCGATGGCGAGCCGCAGCGCCGGCGAACCCCAGGTGATCGCGTACTGGTTGACGTCGCCATGGATCGCCGCGCACGCGGCGTCTTTCATCGGCGCGGGCATCGGGAAGTCGGGAAATCCCTGCGCGAGATTCACGGCGCCGGTGCGATTGGCGACGCGGGTCATCTCGCGGATCATGGATTCGGCGAACGTGGCGGTGCGGGCGGCGGTATGCACGATTGGGCGGTTTTGTCCGGGTTGCGGTTAAGGTAACTCGGGAAATGACCCGCGGCGTGCATGTGTCATCACCCCGGAAAACGGCCGGCTTCCAGGCCGGCGAGCAGGCTCAACAGCCCGGCCGCTTCCCACGACTGTCTCCGGCTCGATTGCGCCAACGGAATGAGGACGCCGGCATCCGTGAGCTCGGCGAGCGCCTGGTAAACCGCTGCCTTCGCGCGGCCCGTTACGGCCGCGGCGATCGAGGCGGTGATTATCGGATGCGCCGGCAGCTCATTGATTAGCGCCCACGCCGTCGCGTCCGCGCGCGGGCCCGCGCCGGCCGTGAGCTGTGCCCGCCACCCCTCGCTCAGCTCCGCGACAGCCTTCAGGTATGCTCTCGCAAGGTCCGCCGCACGCGCCGTCGACTCGGCGAACTGCCGAATCCAGTTTCCGACGTCTTCTCCCCGGAATCCCACCAGGCCATTGATGTAGCGGTCGCGGCCGGCGGCGAGCACCACACTGATGGGCGGGACATATCCATGAGCGATCCCGCGGCGCCGCAGGACGACGTGAATCAGTGCGCGTCCGACCCGCCCGTTGCCGTCGTCGAAAGGGTGGATCGTCTCGAATTGCGCGTGGACCAGCGCAGCCTGCACGATGGGCGGAAGCTCCTCCTGATTCATCGCGTCGCACAGATCTGAAAGCAGTCTGTGAATTGCCTCCGGCGGAGGCGGTACGAAATCCGCAGCGCACGGATTGTAATCGTTCCCGCCAATCCAGTTTTGCTCAGAGCGAATTCGGCCGGCTATTCCAGGGTTCGCGAACTTCTCTGCGAGTCGGGCATGAATGGATAGGAGATCGCTGATACCGAACGTTGCGGCGTTGGCTGCTTCTTCGACGGAAAGCGTCATCGCGTCAATGTTCGCGAGAATCTCCAGCGCCGTTGCGCTGGTCCTCTCGCCCATTTCAGCCCTGGCTTCCGCGCGGGCAAGCTCGCGCGGTCCGAGCTGCATGCCCTCGACCTTCGACGATGCGATGGATTCGGTTCGTAACAGGAGTCGCGCGAGCGGGGCGAGGGCGGGATATGCGCCGGCATTCAGGGATTGGATGGCGCGTTCCGCGTACGAGACCAGGCCTGCGGTATCGGCACCCAGACTCAACTCGAGATTCTGGATCGGGTCGGGCACGAAGGCGCTGTACCGGCATGCCTTCCGGTACCTTGATGGCCCGTACGCTCGTGGCTGATGGTGCCATGTCCGATCCAGATATCGTCCTGGCATCCTGCTCCGTGATACCCGGGTTAGTTCAGTTTAACATGTATTCTGAACTATAATATAGGTTGAGTTCTGAAAACACGAGCTAATGGCATGAGAGGAGCCTAACTTGCCGTCGGCTAAACTTCGGGATATATTCGGGGTAAGCGTCTTACCGGAGCCACCCGCTACCGCCTTCCCAGCTCCGCGAGCGCTCCCCGGATAACCTCGGACACGCTCTGCCCGCCGCCGTCGAGCGCGGCCCTTACCGCTCGCTCCGCATCGTTCTGCGAATAGCCCAGCGACACCAGCGCCCGGAGCGCGTCTTCGCTTCCACCCCCGCGCACGGGTTCGCCGGTGAAATCCTCGCCCTCGAGCACATCGTCCAGCTTGTCACCCAGATCAAGAACCATCCGCTCGGCGGTCTTGCGCCCCACGCGCGGCACGCCTTGGAGCGTGGCAATGTCCTTTTCCCGCAGAGCACGAATCAACCGGCGCGCGGACAGCGCGGACAGCATGCCGAGCGCGAGCGCCGGTCCCACTCCATTCGCGGTGAGCAGCTTCCGAAACAGCCGACGCTCCATCTCGCTGCTGAACGCGAACAGTTGCCAGCCGTCATCCTTCACTACGACGTGCGTCGGAAGCGAAATCTCCTCGCCCACCTTCGGCAGAATCTCGACCACGCTCAGCGGGATATGCGCTTCGTACGCGACCCCCCCGGCGGTCATGATCTCGACTCGATCGATCGAACGCGCAGCGACCTTACCAGCCACACGCGAGATCATCGCGCGAGAGCCGCGGCCAGGGCGCCCACCGTATCGGACTCCCGTTGGATTACAGCGGCGGCGGCGATCTTGCGCCCGGTCACCGCGCACAGCGCGTGAGCGAGCGCAGCGGCAACACCATCGGCGGCGTCCGCCGGGCGCGGGGGCGCCTTCAATCGGAGCAAGCTCCCCACCATGTACTGCACTTGCTCCTTCGTCGCGCTGCCCCTCCCGCACACAGCCTTCTTGATCTCCGCCGGCGCGTACTCGGAAATCTCGAGGCCCGCCTTCGCGCCGCACAACAGCACGACCCCCCGCGCATGACCGAGCACGATCGTCGTGCGGACGTTGCGCGCGTAGAACACGTCTTCGATGGCCATCGAGTCGGGCTTGTGCCGCTCGATCAGCTCCGCGATTCCGTCGTGGATGGCGCACAGCCGGTCGGGCAGGGGATCCTTCGGCCGCGTCCTGATGATCCCGCACTCGACCAGCGACGGCGCGCCCTCGTCGCGACGCACGACTCCGTAGCCGGTTACCGCGGTGCCGGGATCGATCCCGAGGATGATCACTTTCCGGGCGTCATGATTGCGCCATCTCTTCGACGTCCATGTCGAAGTTCGCGTCCACCTTTTGCACGTCGTCGAGATCCTCGAGCTCCTCCACGAGCTTGAGAACTTCCTCCGCGACTTCGCCCTCGACCTTCACGGTGTTCTTCGGGATCCAGGCGATCTCGGCTTCGGCGATCGTCAGCTTCTTTTCTTCAAGCGCAGACTTTACCGCGTGCATCTCCGCAGGGTCGGTGCTAACTACGAACTGGTCGCCTTCGCGCACAAAGTCCGAAGCGCCAGCATCGAGCGCGATCTCCAGCACCTTGTCTTCATCGAGCTTGTCGGTGCCGAGGTAGATCTGCCCCCTCCGATCGAACATCCACGCAACGGAGTTGGTGGCGCCGAGGTTGCCGCCGCCACGTGAGAGCTTGAGCCGAACATCGGCGACCGTGCGGGTGGGATTGTCGGTGACCGCCGAGATCATGAGAGCGACACCGCCGGGCGCGTATCCCTCGTAGGTGACTTCCGTGTACTCCACGCCCTCCAGCTCGCCCGTCCCTTTCTTGACCGCGCGCTCGATGTTTTCCTTCGGCATCGACGCCGCCTTCGCGGTGTCGATCGCGGTGCGCAGGCGCGGATTACCGGCCGGGTCGCCCCCACCCAGCTTCGCGGCCATCGTGATCTCGCGAATCAGCTTGGTGAAATGAGCGGCGCGCTTGTTGTCCGTGATGGCTTTGTAGCGCTTGATCTGCTTCCACTTGCTGTGACCAGCCATGGGACCTCAAAGGGCGCTGTTGGCTATCTGTTTCCGTAGCGCTCAATATACGATTCAGACGGCGATCAACCGCCTAGTCTCAAGGCCAGCGAATCCAGCTCCTGCCCTGAGGCGCCGTCGAGGTACTTGGCGGCTTGGCGCCGAAGTGCGTGTATGGCGGCGGAGATCACCGAGCGCTCGGCGGACGCGGTGGATTCCGCTGCCGCGAGTAGCGGGGCCCGGATCGTTGTCGGCAGCGCCTGGGATGTCAGCCATGCGCGACAAGCTTCCGCGCGCTTCTCGCGTAGCTCGGTCGGAAGAGCGTACGGGGGCAGGAGGCCAGCGGCCAGCCGCGCGACCACGAAGCACGCGTTCGCAACTTCCCGGTCACCACCCAGCGCCGCCCTGCCTACGTGTGCGGCCAGCCCCGGGAGGGGGAAAGGGTTGGACGCGAGAGCGTAGGGGGGAGCGTTCACAGTCACACGACAGAATCTAGGCCCGCTGGCTCACGCCGGGAACAGCTTTCTCCCGCGCCGGACTTAGATTGAGCCCACAATGTCGCATGCTCCGAAATCGGTGCTTTGGGTCGACGATGAGAGCGAGCTGCTCGAATCGCACCGCATTTTCCTGCGCTCCAAAGGCTACGAGGTCGAGTGGGCGAGCAACGCCGACGACGCCGTCGAGCTGCTCCGCCGCCGGCCCTTCGACATCCTGCTCCTCGACGAGCAGATGCCAGGCAAGCGCGGGCTCGAAGCGTACCGCGAGGTGCGCGAGCTGGCGCCCAATCTCCCGGTCGTCATGGTCACCAAGAGCGAGGAGGATTCCACGCTCCGCGAAGCGATCGGCGTCAACATCCTCGACTATTTGATCAAGCCGATCAATCCGCGTCAGGTCCTTTCGGTCATCACCCGAATTCTCGACGGACCCAAGATCAGGCAGCAGGCCGTGAGCCGCTCATTCGTGGACCGGTTCCGGCACCTCGAGGCCGAGCGCGAGCGCGACCTCGACTGGCGCGGCTGGATCGAGCGGTTCGATGAGTTCATGCGCTGGGACGTGGACCTCGCGGCCTCGGGCGAGATGGGGTTGTACGACTCGCTCCGCGGACTGTATCCCAACATGCACCGCGAGTTCGCGCACTACATGAAGGACGCGTACCCCGCCTGGCTCGCGGACCTCGGCGGGAACAGGCCGCCGCTCTCCGTCGACATCGTGTCCGAGTTTCTCGTCCCGATCCTGCAGCGGGAGAAAGCGGCGGTGTTCATCGTCGTGGACTGCCTTCGGTTGGACCAGTGGCGCGTGCTCGAGCCGCTGCTCGCTCCGCACTTCGACGTCGAGACGACGCACTACTACGCGGTGCTGCCGACTGCGACGCCGTACTCCCGCAACTCGCTGTTCAGCGGGCTGTTCCCGGGAGAGATCGCGAGCCGCTTTCCGGACTGGTGGGGCAGCCCGGAGCGCGAGGACGAATCGCTCAACGCGCACGAGCGCCAGCTTCTGGAAAAGCACCTGGCCGACCTTGGCGGCGGCGGCGGGGTTCGTTATACCAAGGTTTCCACTGCTTCCAACTCGGACGATCTCGAGCGCCACATGGGACAGGCGATCTCGCCTACAGGCATCAGCGCGTTCGTGTTCAACTTCGTGGACCTGCTCACGCACGGCCGCAGCGAATCGCAGATCCTGTACGAGGTCGCGCGCGACGAGATCGCGCTCAGGCAGATAACGCGGCAGTGGTTCCAGCGATCCGCCCTGTTCAGCCTGCTCAAGGAAGCGTCGCGTCGCAAGGTCTCGGTGATCCTCACGACCGACCACGGCTCCATACACTGCAACACGCCCGCGACCGTTTTCGCCAAGCGGGATGCTACGCTGAATCTCCGGTACAAGTTCGGCGAAGACCTCCGCGCCGAGCGACCGGAGCAGGCTTTGCTTTACCCCAATGAGGAAGCGGTAAAGCTTCCGAGAAAGGGAAATGGCGCAAACACTCTGCTCGCCACCGGCGACTGCTTCTTCGTCTATCCCACGAAGCTGCGCGAGTACCAGAGCCGGTACCGGGGATCCTTTCTGCACGGCGGCGTGACGCCGGAAGAAGTCATACTCCCGCTCGCGCTGCTCACGCCGCGGCCCTGACGCCAGTGTATCGCCGGCTGCTGCCGTATCTGCGTCCGCATGCCTGGCGGATGGGCGCCACGATGTTCTGCAATATCGCGGCGGCGCTGCTCGACGCGTTTTCGCTCGCGCTCCTGATCCCTTTCCTCAATATCCTGTTCGACCAGTCGCCTCTGTCGCTCAAAGCGGGCTGGGTGAGCGACCTCCTAAACGCCACGGTCGGCGCGCTCCTCGACCCCGCCGACAAGATGGGCTCCCTGCGGCAGGTGATCCTGCTCGTGGTCGGCGCGATGCTCGCGAAGAACATGCTCGTCTGGGTCAGCGCGTCGCTCGGCGCCAGCCTGCAGGAGTTTGTCACGCGCGACCTCCGCAACGCGCTCTACCGTCACCTGGTGAAGCTGCCCCTCGGCTACTTCACCCGGATGAAGAGCGGGCAGATCCTGTCGCGGGTCATCAACGACACCGCCGAGACCCGGCTGGTGCTGACACACCTGATGACGCATTCGCTGCAGAGCATTGCGATGATCGTCGCCTATGTCGCGTTCCTGGTAGGCATCTCCTGGAAGCTCACGCTAATCGCGCTGTTCGTGGCGCCGGTGCTCATCGGCGCGATGCAACCCATGCTGAGGAAGCTTCGAAAGGGTGCGCGCCGCCGCGGGAACGTGCATGGCGAGATGACGAGCGTGGTGCAGGAGACGGTCGGCGGGATCCGGCTCGTGAAATCGTTCGGCGCTGAAGGGTACGAGGAGGGCCGGTTCTACGAGGCCAGCGGGAAGTACGCGGCCAGCACGATCAAGCTAACACGGCTGGCCTACCTGGCCCCGCCGCTAGCGGAGGTCGTAGGGACGATCATGGCGCTGTTCCTGCTATGGATCGGTGCCCAGGAAGTACTCCTGCACCGTACGATGTCCGGTGCCGACCTGATCGCCTTTCTAATGTACGTACTTCGGCTGCTGCATCCGTTGAAGCAGCTCTCCCAGGCCCCGACAATCGCGCAATCTTCGCTGGCATCCGCCGAGCGGCTGTTCGACGTGCTCGACGCGCCCGCCGAAACTCAGCTCGATAAGGGAACGGTCACGAGCGCGCGGTTCGAGCGGGAGGTCGCGTTCGAGGGCGTTTCGTTCGCTTACGACGGCGACCCGGTGTTGCAGAACGTCAGCTTTACCGCTTCCAAGGGCTCGGTCGTCGCGCTGGTCGGCCCGAGCGGCGCGGGTAAGACCACGACGGTTGACCTGATTCCGCGGTTCTATCAACCCGATCGCGGGCGGATAACGATCGACGGCGTGGATACCCGGGAGATCCGGCTCGATGCCTTGCGGAGCCTGATGGGGATCGTCGGGCAGGACACCGTTCTGTTCAACGACACGGTCAGGAGCAACATCGCATACGGCGCTCCGGGCAGGTTTGCCGACGAGCGGATCGAGGAGGCCGCGCGAGCCGCGAACGCGCACGAGTTCATACGGGAGCTGCCCGAAGGTTACGATACTCTTCTGGGCGAGCGCGGAACTCGCTTGTCCGGGGGGCAGAGGCAGCGGATCGCGATTGCGCGTGCGCTCCTGCATGACCCGCCGATTCTGATCCTGGATGAGGCGACGTCCGCCCTGGATACCGAGTCGGAACGCCTGGTGCAGGAGGCAATCGAGCGGCTGCTGGAGGGTCGCACTGTCTTTGTCATTGCGCACAGATTATCCACCATCGTGCACGCGGATATCATCCTTGTGATGGACCGCGGAGTCGTAGTCGAGCGAGGCACCCACACCGAGCTAATGGACAACAAGGGCGTATACAACAGGTTGTACTCGCTGCAGTTCCGCGAGCCTGACGCATTGCCTGCGGGCATCGGGGCAGGCGCCTGATGCGCGCCGTCTTCCTGTACACCGGAATCGACTGGTCGGGATCGGCGCGAGCGTTCTCGGTCGCCGCCCGGGCGTTCGCCGAAGCGGGCGATCCCGTGACGTTCGTCGTGGATCCCCAGGCGCACGTCAAGGAGCACGTGCCTAACGCGAATTTCGAGATCGCGGAGCTGGATGCTAGCGGCGGGTGGTTGAATGCTGCGCTGGGACTGAGAAAGGTCCTGCGGCAGAAAAATCCGGATGTCGTGTTCGTGCACACGGATCGTGAGCACTTGATCGCCGCCTTTGCGTGCTGGCTGGGTCGTCGCGCGGCCGTGGTGCGACGGACGCCTGCGGGAACCCGGCTGTACCTCGGCAGCGGCGCCCGGTTCGCGGCCCGGCTGAGGCGCACCGTCTTTCTTTTCACCCACGAAGCGGATGTGCGCGCCGCTGTGCTGCCTCGCGGCGCGTCTACGGTGGTCGCGGAGCTGGGCGTCGATCCGGCGCGATATCGCGTCGAGGCCGAAGGCGAAGGTCGTGCCCAGGCCGACGCGGAGACTGCGGAGCGGGACAAGGGCTCGCATTTCCTCTGCGTGTACGATCTGCACGCTCGCGGGCGCGCGGCGATGGCGATCCGCACGCTGGCGCTTCTGGCCGCGCGGCATCCGTCGGTCCATCTCTTCGTGGTCGGGCCCGGATCCGATTACGAAGACGTGAGGATGCACATCGCCGCGGTCAACCTGCTCACCCGCGTCAGCCTCCTTGGCGAGCGGGACGACGTCGCGTCGCTGATAGCCGTGGCCGATCTCGGCTGGGTTGCATGCGAGGGAGACGAGGCCGCGTTCGCCATGCTCGACATGATGGCGCTCGGCGTGCCGGTGGTGACGGCGGAGGATGCCATTGCGCGGCGATATGTTGCCGACGGCATCAGCGGTCTCGTGGTTCCGTGGGGCGACGCTGCGCTGGCCGCCGGGATGGTCGCGGGTTTGCTCGCCAGCCCGGACCGCATCGATGCCATGGGCGAAGCGGGCCGCGCCCGCGTAGCTCGCGATTTCGGAGAGCGCGGCATGCTGGAAGGCTTCGATCGCGCGGCGTCGCTGGCGCGCGCGGGCAAGCGGGGAAAACCGCCGCAGAAGTGAGGAACCCGCCTTCTCCGTGAGGCATCTTTTTGTAACCCAGGACTACGGGCCGGATCTCGGAGGCATGGCCAGGCGTCATGTCGAGATCTGCCGCAGGCTGGCTCCTGATTCAGTCACGGTCTCGACGGTGGCCGCGGGCGATGGGGGCAAGTTCGACAGGGGCGAGCCATATCGGATCGAGCGACAGCGGTTCCGCTTTTCGCAGGCGAATCGCCTGGGGAACAGGATTCGGTGGGCACGTGACCTGGCAGCCGAAGCGCCCACCTTCGACATCATCCATGCCGGCAACATCCGCGCGTCGGGCTACGCGGCGTGGTGGGCCGCACGGCGCGCCGGAATACCGTATCTCGTGTACGTGAACGGGGGCGATCTGCTGCGGGAGAAGCGGAAGGCTAAAAGCCTCACGCGCCGGCTGGGCGCGCGCCGGATATTTTCCGCGGCGGCCGGCATCGTGGCGACATCGCGCTGGGTGGCGGACCTGTCGGCCGAACTTATGGGCGTCGTGGGGGTGCGTAAGCCGCCGCCGATCAAGGCGTTCGATCTGGGGACGGATCCCGCGTGTTTTCATCCGGGCGCCGGGAGCGGATCGCTGCGATCCCGCTGGAAGATCGGTGTGGCGCCGCTGATCATCACAGTCGCGCGGCTGGTGCCGCACAAAGGCCAGGATGTGGGGATCCGCGCGCTGGCAAAGTTGCAGCCTGAGTTTCCGGAGATTCGATATGTGCTGGTCGGTGAGGGGCCGGAGGGCCGTCGCCTGCGTGATCTCGCCGTGAGTCTCGGAGTATCGGATCGCGTCGTCTTTGCGGGTGTGCTGGGGGACGAAGAACTGCCGGAGGCGTACTCTACGGCGACTGTTTACCTCGGCGCGTCGCGCGTCGAGCGCGATCTGGACGTCGAGGGATTCGGCATCTCGTTCATCGAGGCCGCGGCGTGCGCCCTGCCGGTTGTCGCTGGTGATTCAGGGGGAATTCGCTCCGCAGTTCGCGACGGTGAGACGGGGATCCTCGTGCCGCCGTCCGACGTGGATGCGATTGCAGCTGCGCTCGCGGCGCTCCTCCGCGACGAGGGCCTGCGCCTTCGGATGGGAGGGGCGGGACGTCTCGCCGTCGAGCAGCACTACAACTGGGAGCGCGTCGCGCGCGACACGCGCGAATTCGCGCGCGAGGTGGTGCAAGCGTGAAGTCGGTGCAACATCGCGCCGAGTACGGAGCGTTGCGTGCGCTCGTGCGCGCGCTCGGAGCCGTTCCATGGGACCGCGCCGGGCGGATCGGCGCCCGGGTCGGAGCCGCAGGGTTCCAGCCACTGGGCATCCGGCGGCGAGTGGTGGAACGGCAGATTGCGGGCGCTTTCCCCGAGCTGTCGCCCGGGGAGGTGGCCGCCATGGCGAGGCGGTCGTACGAGCACCTCGGGCGGGCATCGATCGAGACGGCGCTGCTCCCGGGGCTCGGTCAGGCAGGTGTTTTGCGACTGGTCACCGAAGTCGAGAACTGGGACGTCGTCGAGCGCGCAGTTGCGGGCGGAAAGGGGATAATCATCGTCGCGGGCCACCTGGGCAACTGGGAGCTGGCGGGCGCGTATCTGGCGGCACGGGGAGTTCCGCTCGACGTGATCGTACGTAAGATGGGAAATCCATTCTTCGAGAGTTATTTGAACCAGACGCGCGAACAGATCGGGATGAACGTCGTGCACGACGCGCAGGCGGTTCGGCATACGCCGCGCGCGCTCAGAGAAGGTCGCGCCGTCGCGTTCGTGGCCGATCAGGGAGTCCGCGGTCTCGCGTCCACCTTCGTTCCGTTCTTCGGACGGCCGGCGAAGACGCCGCGCGGCGCGGGGGTGTTCGCGCTCCGCATCGAGGCACCGGTTGTTTTCATCGCCGCTCTGCGGAAGCCCGACGGCAGCTATCTCGTCGGGTTTGAGGAGATCCCGGTGGAAAGAACGGGTGATCGCGAGCACGATGTGGACGGGGTAGTGCTGCGGTTTACCCAGGTCCTGGAGAGGTGGGTGCGGCGAGCGCCGGAGCAGTATTTCTGGCAGCACCGGAGGTGGCGCCGGCAGCCGCCCGATACACCACCGGAGCTGCGCGACCCCGCAGCGGAGGGCGCGTGATTTCATGCTAGATCCAAAACAGAGACGACGTCTCATGCGCGACCGCCGCGCTCAGATAGGGCTGGCGATCGTCGCATTAATCATCGGCGCAGCGATCTTTGCGCCCCTGCTCGCGGTGCATGACCCTATCGGGATCGATCTCGCGGGGATGCTTCAGGGCCCGTCCGGCGATCACTGGATGGGCACGGACATCCAGGGGCGCGACGTCTGGGCGCGGCTGGTGTACGGCGCGCGCGTGTCGATCGCGGTGGGCGTAATCTCCCAGGGCATAGCGCTCTTCCTGGGAGTTCTGCTCGGCCTGATCGCAGGATACTACGGCGGGTGGATCGACGAGCTCGTGATGCGCCTCGCCGACGTCACGCTGGCGTTCCCGACTCTGCTGCTGCTGATCGCGATGGTAGCGGCGCTGCAGCCGTCGATGGTAGTGGTTTTCGCAACCATCGGAGTCGTTGGGTGGGCTGGAATGGCGCGGCTGGTGCGCGGCCAGGTGCTGGTCGTGAGGCAGCTCGAGTACGTGCAGGCGATTCGCGCGCTCGGCGCGAAGGATCGCACGATCATCGCGAAGCACGTCTTGCCGAACGTGATCGCCCCCGTGGTCATCGCCGCCACGCTCGGCGTCGCGGGCGCAATCATGGCTGAGGCGGCGCTGTCCTTTCTCGGCCTCGGCGTGCAGCCGCCGACGCCAAGCTGGGGCTCCATGATCGCCGACGGCCGTGACCTGGATCAGCTGCGCAACGCACCGTGGACGTCGGTATTCCCCGGTGTCGCCATCGGCGCGTCCGTGCTCGGCTTCAACCTGCTCGGCGACGCGTTGCGCGACGCGCTCGACCCGCGGTTCGTCGAGACCAGGATGCCGAGCGCTTCTCAGATGGCCGGGGCGTCGGACGTGCCGAACGAGGCGGAGCTGGCGACGGCTGCCACGCCTCAATCGGGTACTCTGCCCTGAGGAGGTCGTTCATGAAGATCGCCGCGTTGTTGTTGGCTTTGAGCTGTTCCGGAAATGGCGGTCCGGGCGATCCGGCCATCGTTACCCCATCGAACGTGGATCTCGCGCTGCAACCCATTGCCACCGGGCTCAGCTCGCCGGTTCACCTCGCGTCGCCGCCGAACGATTCGCGGCTGTTCATCGTAGAGCAGCCCGGGCGGATCCGCGTCGTACAAAACGGGCAGCTGTTGGCTACGCCTTTTCTCGACATCACCGCGAAGGTGCTGGACGGTGGTGAGCAGGGTCTGCTGAGCGTCGCTTTCCATCCGCAGTACGCGACCAACCGGCATTTCTACGTCTATTACACGGACAACAACGGCGATATCCTGATCGAGCGGTACACCGCGACGAGCGCCTCTTCGAACACCGCCGACCCCGCTTCCGCGAGCCCGATCATCGGCATTCCACACCCGGGCAACTCGAATCACAACGGAGGCCAGCTCGCCTTTGGGCCGGACGGGTTTCTTTACATCGGAACCGGAGACGGCGGCTCGGGGAACGATCCGCCGAACAATGCGCAGAATCGAAACGTGCTACTCGGCAAGATTCTGCGGCTGGACGTGAATCCCGCCAGCCAGGCGGCGTACTCCATTCCGCAGACGAACCCGTTCGTCGATCAGCCGGGCACGCGCGGGGAGATATGGGCATACGGCCTTCGTAATCCATGGCGATTTTCGTTCGATCGTGGAAGCAGCACGATTTTCATCGGCGACGTGGGTCAGAACAGCCGGGAAGAAATTGACGCGGTCGCGTTGACGCCGAGTGGACGCAATTTCGGCTGGAAGATCATGGAGGGCTCTCAGTGCAGAGGCCTTCTTCCATGCAACCAGAGCGGCCTGACGCTCCCAGTGCACGAGTACCCGACGAGCGACGGAAACTGCGCCGTCACGGGTGGATTCGTATATCGCGGAACGGCGGTCCCCCAGATAGCCGGAGTCTACTTCTTTTCTGATTACTGCAAGGGTGAGTTGCGGAGCTTCCGCCTGGTCAGCGGCGACGCGACCGAATTGAAGGTCTGGCCGATCAGCACCGGCGCCACGATCACCTCGTTCGGTGAAGACGCGAGCGGAGAGCTGTACCTGATCTCGCACGGCGGAGCCGTCTCGAAGATCGTGCGCGCACCATGAGCGCTGCCGCGCGACTCAGGCCGGCGACGCAGGACGACGTTCCGCTGATCACGCAGCTCATTCGGGAACTGGCCGAGTACGAGAGGCTGGCTCACACGTGCGTGGCAGACGATGAATCGGTCGCGGAGAATCTTTTTGGCGCGAATCCGGCCGCGGAAGTGGTGCTCGCGTTCTTGGGCGAGGAGCTCGCCGGGTTCGCGCTGTTCTTCGAGAACTATTCGACGCACCTGAGCCGCCGCGGGATGCACCTCGAGGACCTGTTCGTGCGGGAGCATCTGCGCGGGAAGGGAGTCGGGAAGCTGCTGCTCTCGCATCTGGCTTCCCTCGCTGTGGCGCGTGGGTACGGTCGGATGGAGTGGGCGGTATTGCGCTGGAACGAGCCGGCGATCCGAGTTTACGACGCGATCGGAGCCGAGCCGCTGAGCGGGTGGCTCACATACAGATTGACCGGGGACGGCCTGAAGCGAGTAGCGGTTTGACGGGCTCGGTGTCGACCTGAACGACATGTGACGCCGTGAACAAAGAAGTAACGCTCGACCGCCCAGATGTGACGCTTTCGGTGCCGCCATGGCTTGCCACGGCGGCCGTGAAGCGCAGTATTGTGACGGACCGCTGACACCGCGACGTAGACTGCCTACCGCGAATCGTCCGCCATGGTCAATTCCCCGCACCAGAGGGTGTCAGATATCAACCGCCAAGGTACCGCCAGCGCTCCAGGGCGACTTCTCCACCGAAGCCTCGTGTTGCGTCCCGTGACGGTGCGTCCGCATCCGGTTCCGGTGCGCCGGCCAACCGCAAAGTCGGGTTGCGGTGGACCCTTCATACGACACACGGCATTAGCGTCTCAAACAGCAGCCTAGATGCATCACAAGTTAACGCCCAACTACTACCACTAGTAGTTGTGCCTACGGGTTCACTGGGTACCATCAACAAGTCCGGCTGCGTTTGGAAAAATGAAGGCAGCGTGACACCGCAGTATTTCTGAGGGGTTCGAACGATCGAGTCTCAAGTCCCGTCGTCGTGTCACCGACTTCGCACCGGAGAAGAACCGTGACCGTAATTAGCATAAGCCTGTTACTAGCCATTCAGGCCGCTTTGCTGGGTCCGACAAGTAAGCATGATGCGTGGAACGCGCATCGTTCTGTCCCCGCGCGGCTCGAGGCGTTTCACGCATGCACTGCCACCGTTGAAGCGACACACCCGATCATGCTCCGCGATGGATCCACGGTAACCATTGATCCGTCAAGTGCGGCACAAAGCGGTGACAGAATTTTCATCGCGGGTACTCCCACAATTGTCTGGCCAGCCCGCGCGGCGCGCACCGATGGCCCGATCAGTAGTCGTTCTTCGTTGGGAATAATCAGGCAGTCCACAGGCAGGGTCTCCCTTGTGCCTCCGCCGTTGGCCGGCCTCGATGCGCAACATCCGCGAGTTGCAACAGCAGGTGCGGGCGGTTGGCACGTGATTTTTGTGACCGGTACGCAGGAAAAGTATGGTCTCGACTTCCCACATGCCGATCTTTGGTACGGACTATTCGACGGGCGCACCTGGCGCGAGGTGACAAAAATTGGATCCGCGACGTCCGCCAGTCTGCTTCCATCAATGAGCTCCGATCTCGTGGCGACGGCGCAAGGGCTGCGCTTCGCGTACGCCTTTGATCTGCCGATGTCGCCCGGACCGATTAAGCGCGGGAATCAAGGCGTGGTGCTGCTGCATAGGAAGGCTTCGAAATGGGATTCCGACACGCTTTTTACCTCGGAAGGCCCACGCTCTGTCCAGCTCGTATCGAACGTCGATGGAAGCGTTACAGCAATGCTGACGCAGGATTATTTCGAAGAGGGCCGCTATTGGCCTCCGTCGCTGTTCATTGCACAGCACACTGCCGGCTGGAACGTGCCCCGCCTCGGCCTGACTGAGCTTTCTCCGCGCTACATCAAGGAGCCTCACCATGCGACTATGATCGGCAGCCGTGAGACGATCATTTCCTGGCATTCCGCGACCGCTGGCGGCGGCCGCGAAGATCTCGATTGGGGGCTCTTTTTGGCGAGCGGTGACGTGCGTCGCATGGGTCACGTCGCAGGTGTGGAATTGGCCGGCGACCGACCGCCAATGTACCGCCTCCGCGCAGGGAGAATTTTGTGGCTCGTTCGGGAAGGCCAGTCACGGGACCAGTTGCGTGCGTTCGTCGGCTCGTCGTCCGGCGTGCAAAGTGTCGGAGTGTTCAAGGTGCCGCTCGACAATTCCAAGCTTGTCGGCGTATCGCTCCCTGACGACCGGGTGATTTTCGTCTCCGGACGTCTTGGAACCCTACCCACGGAAGCATTTGGCACGAGCTTCCTGACGACGATCGCAGTGCGCTGCCGCGCATCACGTGGGTAACGCAAAGGCCGTTTCATCAGTCCACTCAATCGAGGAGGGTAAATGAGAGGAAGCCGGAAACTTTTGGTGGCAGCGATCCTTACGGTCGCAGCATGTGGCGACGGAACCGGGGTTGCGGAGCCGCCGGTACCTGCTCGCCTCGCTCCCGATGGGCCGAGTCTATGGGTTGACGGGCGATACCCGACCGAGGAGGAGTATTACGCTGAACTCGGAGACGCACGCCAACGATATCGGGCGACAATCCCACCGGCTCGTTCTCCAGTGATCTAGCAGCGTGGAATGCGAATGGACGGTTGGGGTGGCAGTACGCGAACGTCGGATGGGGGAAGCTCGGAGCGGAAGTGCGTTACAAGGACGGTTCGGTGATTAACAGCGGCGAAGATCCGTGGTCATTTGACCAATTTCTTCCGAAAATCACGGCAGAATGGCGTTCGTTCCACGTTTCCGTCAGCACGGTTAACCACACATGCGATATCGTGGGTAAAGCGCGGCTTCAAGGCTCGGGTTCGATGAAGCTGTTCAGCTGGGGCGGAGGTAGTCTCGTAACCCTGTGGACAGTACCTTTCGATAACTGGGCTCCCGACGTCACGCTTCCTCCGTGTAATACGAGTGAATGCGATGATCTCTCCACTCCCGAGGTGGAAGAATGTGGGACTAGGCAAGGCGAGGAGGCTTACGTTGACCCGGCCGGAGGGGGCGGGGGTGACTGCCCGACGTGTATCGAGGAGCCACCAGGATACACAAAGTGCTGGGTCCAGTACTTCTTCAAGAGAGCAACGGGCGAGGTTATCAGCGCCTACCTCCTTTATTGCACGTGAGGCGGCACTGCATGAACGTGCCCAATCAGTCGCAAATTTCGAATGCATCTGCTTATCCCCTAGAAGCCGAGGCTGCTATGTACAGTTTGACTGCTCGCACTTTTATCGTCATTTGCGCTTTGGTGCTTTGCGGGACTCTTCTTAAACCGTTGCCCGCGCAAACCGACGCCACGAAGACGGTGATCGTTGCCATGTTCGAAGACTATCCGGCGTTTAACCCGCGGCCCCCCGCAGGCGTTCCTGCGAAAGCGACGCTGCGCGCGATTGTCATTCGGCGCGACTTTGCGGACGAGGAACGAAGTGTGGTAATTCTGAATCCGAGTCACGCGACGCCCGAGGTCTTGTACGCGGCCTTGGTCCGTTTGAGATTCGGGTCGATGCAGCACGTCAGACTTACTGGCGTCACTGAGCGAGGAACGCCGCCGGCCAGTACGCTTTCCGAGCCTGTACGATCCGTACTCAGCGCGACTATCTCCAGGCTTTTGGCAAGTCAACCGGCGGAGGTACGAGGACACCGACGCGGAAAGCAGGTAGTAATACCGGATGAAGTCCAGCGGATGGTGAGCGAGACATCTGCACGTTCACTTCCGTAACTGGCGAAGTTCTTTGGGGTGGAACGTTGGGCGCATGGCCGTCGAGAATGGTGCGCGGCGATGATGGCGCACTTACGAGTGGTTGCTCGGCCTCGACGGCCATTCTCCGCCGATTCCTTATACCGTCCAGGGCCTCCGCGGTGATCCACGAGGACAAGACATCCGCCTCGGGCTGCGCGAGCAGCGCGAGGACATCGTCCTGCTGGTGCGGCGCCTGTTCGGGAGGAGTCCTCGCCCTATTTGAGACAGAGGCACGCGATATATCAAGCGCTGGCGGTCACGAGAGCTTGAGTAACGCATACTGCCTGGCCCCTTTCCGGAGCAGAAGGTGCTTGCCGGGTAACGGATTCACCGACGCAACGTCCAGATCCACCGTTGCTCGCGCTTCATTGATATAGATCCCACCCTGCTCGAGCAGCCTGCGTGCAGCACCCCTGGATGGCGCCAAGCCGGCGGTAGTCAACAAGTCCGCGATCGAGGGCGTTTCGCCCGCACCGATTTCCGAGAACGGAATCTCCCTCGCTAACGCTTCAATCACGGGCAGCGAAAGCTCCGTCACATCGCGCTTGCCGAACAGCACCGACGAAACCTCCTCGGCGATCGACGCGGCGTCCGCGCCGTGCACCCGGGTCGTCACGTCCACCGCGAGCGCTCGCTGCGCTTCACGCTTTTCGGGATGCTGCTTCAGGCTGGATTCGAGCTCCTCGATCTCCGCGCGCGGCATCAGCGTGAACATCCTCAGGTACGAGCCCGCATCCCGGTCCTCGGCGTTTATCCAGAACTGATATAACTGGTATGGACTGGTTCGCGCCGCGTCGAGCCAGACCGTTCCCGCTTCGGTCTTACCGAACTTCGTTCCCGCCGCCGAGGCGATGAGCGGCAGCGTGATCCCGTGCGCCTCCTGTCCGTCGGACCGCCGGATCAGCTCGATCCCCGCGGTGATGTTTCCCCACTGGTCGCTTCCGCCCAGCTGCAGCGTTACGCCCCGTCTGCGGTTGAGCTCCAGAAAGTCATATGCCTGCAGGAGCATGTACGCGAACTCTGTGAATGAAATGCCGGTCTCGATCCGGGACTTCACCGATTCCTTGGCGAGCATGTAATTCACGGTGAAGTGCTTGCCCGTATCTCTCAGGAAGGGCAGCAGATCCAACCCCGTCAGCCACTCGGCGTTGTCGGCCATCACCGCAGCGTTTGCGCCCGAAAAATCGACGAACCGCTCGAGCTGGCTCCGGATCGCCGCGCTGTTCGCCCGCACCGCCTCCGCGTCCAGCAGCTGCCGCTCGCTGGGCTTGCCGCTCGGATCGCCGATCAGCGCCGTGCCGCCGCCTACGAGCGCGACCGGCGTGTGCCCGGCTCGCTGGAGGTGCACGAGCCCCATGATGGGAACGAGACTACCCACATGCAGGCTTTCCGCTGTCGGGTCGAAGCCGGCATAGCCCGAGACGCTGCCGGCGTCGAGCGCGGCCGACGCACCCTCCGTCTGCTGATACAGCAGTCCGCGCCACGTTAATTCGCCAATCAGATCCGACCGTTGAGCCATGCGGACAAAGGTAGGAAGCGCGCTGGCCGCTGTTAAGGTTTCCCTTCCTTCATTTACGGAAATCCGGATGAGTGAATGTCGGGCTACTCATAACGCGCGTACCCCTGCATCGGCCTACCTGTAGATTTCTGCCATGTCATCTCCTGCCCCCCGCGGCCAGTCGCGGGGAAGGTCGCGCGGACGGTTTGCGTCGTTCAGGAAGCGCCATCCCGTCCTGATTCGGGGGATAGCGCTAGTCACCACTTTGGTCGTCGCTTTCTGCATTGGCCTGCTGTACGCCTCGTGGGCCCTCGTCTGCCGCGGCGGACAGTGCCCCGCGATCGAAGAGCTCGACGACTACACTCCCAACCAGACGTCCAAGCTGTACGCCATCGACGGGCGGTTCATCGCCGAGATCGGATTGGAGCGTCGCACGCTCGTCAAGCTGGACGAGATTCCGCAGGTGGTGAAGGACGCTTTCGTCGTCACGGAAGACAAGCGCTTCTATGCGCACGCCGGGATCGACTGGCGCAGAGTCTTCGGCGCCGCCTTCTACAACGTGATCGGAGGCGGCTGGAGGCAGGGGTTCTCCACCATCACCATGCAGCTGGCCCGCAACATCTTCCCGGAATCGATCTCGCGGGAGAAGACGCTTGTAAGGAAGATCAAGGAAGGGAAGGTCGCGCGCGGCATCGAACACAGGTTCAGCAAGGAAAAAATTCTCGAGCTGTACCTGAATCAAATCGATCTCGGCAGCGGCTCTTACGGAGTCGAGACCGCCTCGCAGCGGTACTTCGGCAAATCTGTCCGCGACCTGATCCTCGCCGAAGCGGCGATGCTCGCGGCTCTGCCGAAGGCGCCCTCCAGATATAACCCGCGGCGTTATCCGGAGCGCGCGATTCAGCGCCGCAACACGGTCATCGAGCTGATGCGCCGCGAAGCCGTCATCAGCGACGCGGACGCGAGCCTCGCGAAGGCGTATCCGCTCCGGCTCGCGGAGCGCACCGAGTCCGGCGACATCGCGCCGTACTACGTGGAGTGGGTCCGGCAGCAGCTCGACGATCAGTTCGGGCGGCAGCTTTACGAGCAGGGCCTGAAGGTCTACACGACGCTCGATCTCGACATGCAGTCGGCGGCCGAGCGCGCGCTGGAGCAGCAGCTCCGCGCGATCGAGAGCGGCAGGTACGGCGCGTTCGGGAAGGAGAGCTACGAGCGGTACATCGCGAGAAAGATCTCGGGTGACGAGACCACGCCGGGTACCTCGCCGTACTTGCAGGGAGCTTTCCTTGCGCTCGAGCCGCAGAGCGGCGCCGTGCGAGCGATGGTCGGAGGCCGCGACTTCGACGATTCGAAGTTCAATCGCGCGGTGCAGGCCATGCGGCAGCCAGGGTCGACATTCAAGCCGTTCGTGTACGCGACGGCCGTCAAGAATGGTCGCCCGCCGTCGTATGTGGTCATGGATACCTCCATAAATCTGGCGAACATGGGGGGCGCGAACTGGTCACCGCGCAACTTCGATGGACGCTTCGAGGGGCCGATCCCGATGCGCCGCGGACTGTACATGTCGCGCAACCTCGCGGCGATCAACCTGGGGATGGAACTGGGCGAGGAGCGCGTGATAGGGGAAGCCAGGAACTTCGGTCTTACCACGCCGATTCCGCCCTTTCCTTCGATACACATCGGCGCGGCGGAGGTGTTTCCGATCGAGATCATCTCCGCGTACTCCGCGTTTGCCAACCTCGGGATTCGCGCCACCCCGCATGCGATCGTACGCGTCGAGAACGCGAGGGGCGAAATTCTCTGGCAGCCGACGCCAGCGCACTCGCAGGTGATGACCGCAGAAGAAGCGTGGCTGATGGTCGACATGATGAAGGACGTGGTGCGCCGTGGGACGGGCGCCGGAATCTGGGGATCCGGATTCCGCCATCCCGCCGGTGGAAAGACGGGGACGACGAACGATGGCACCGACGTATGGTTTATCGGCTATACCGCGGATCTCGTAGCTGGCGTGTGGATGGGGTACGACCGGCCGCGCAAGATCAAGGCGAACGCGCAGGGCGGAACGCTCGCCGCGCCCGCGTGGACGGCGTTCATGCAGGAAGTCTATCGCCGCAAGCCGGCTCCGCCCGACTGGCCGCGACCGCCAGGTATCGTCGTGCGCGAAGTCGATCTCCGCTCCGGCCTGCTCGTCTCGCCGTACTGCGGCGGGGGGCCGGTCGTCACCGAGTTCTTCATCTCGGGCACCGAGCCCACACGCGAGTGCATGCCTGCTGTATACACGCCGTACTACGACACCACCGGCGGAGTCCAGGGCTATCCGAATCCGCAGCCGATGGCACAGCCTGCGCGCCCGATCGATCCGGGCACGCGCATTCAACAGGGTGCGACGCCGGCTCCGCGGCCAGGACAATCGCGTGACACGATCGGCTCGGCGAGACGCCCCGTCATTCCCGAAATTCCCCCGCCGCAGCCGTGATCCGGTACCGAGCGCGCTGGCTGATTCCCGTCAGCGGCGCGCCCATTGAAAACGGTGTGCTTGGCGTCTCCGGTCGTAGCATCGAGTATGTGGGATCTGCGACGGACGCCCCTCAGGGCGACGAGGTGGATTTTGGGGAAGCCATCCTGATGCCCGGCCTCGTGAACACCCACACGCACCTCGAGCTGACAGCCATGCGCGGGCTGTTGGAGGATCTCGAATTCCCCGAGTGGATCGACAGGCTGCGAGCGAGCCGGAACAACGTCCTCTCGGACGACATGCTGCTCGATTCTGCGCGCCACGGAATCGCTGAAGGACTACTCGCCGGGATCACGACATACGCCGACACATGCTCGAGCGGAGTCGCGCTCCAGGCGATGATCGAAATGGGAGTGCGAGGCATCATGTATCAGGAAGTATTCGGGCCGGCGCCGGACAGTCGGGCGGCCTCGATGGCCGATCTGCGCGCGAGGGTCGAGGCGTGCCGAGTTCCGGCCGGGGACCGGCCGCTGGTCAGATTGGGCGTGTCTCCCCACGCGCCGTACACGGTGTCCGATGAGCTGTTCGCCGACGTAGCGGCGTACGCGCGCGAGAGCGGACTGCCCCTCGCGGTGCATATCGCCGAGAGCAAGGCCGAGTGCGACCTCGTCTGTCGCGGGACTGGCCCGCTCGCGATGCGCCTTGCGGCGCGCAGTATCGCGACGCCGGTGCGCGCCAGATCACCGATTGCTCTGCTCGAATCGCTTGGCGCGCTCGGCCGCGATACGCTGTTGATCCACTGCGTCCACGTTGACGAGGCCGACATTGCCTTGATGCGCGACAGGCATTGCGGCGTGGCGCACTGCCCGGTGTCCAACGCCAAGCTCGGACACGGCATCGCGCCGCTCGTCGAGATGCTGGCGGCCGGGATCGCGGTCGGCCTCGGTTCGGATTCCGTCGCCAGCAACAATCGCATGCATCTTCTGGAAGAGGCGCGCGCGGCGGTCCTGCATCAACGCGCGCTACTCCGCTCGCCTGACGCCTTGCCGGCTGTTCAGGCAATGGAGCTCGCGACGCTCGGCGGCGCGCGCGCGTTGCGCATCGACGCCGAGGCCGGCACGCTGGAGAGGGGGAAGGACGCGGACTTCGCCGTGTTCGATCTGGGCGCCGCTGCGCTTCCGGCTGGAGACCCGGTCGCGGCGGCTATATTCTCGCTGGGTGGAGCCGCGGCGCGGTTCGTCGCGGTTGCGGGCGAGCCTCTGGTTCGCGACGGCTGTTTGGTGCGCGGGGACGAGAGAGTACAGGAGCGCGTCGCGTCTGCAGGACGAGCGCTCCGGGTTTGGCACGATGCGGCAGCCACTAACTGACGAGCACGGACGGCACAAATGACTCCGGCACCCGACCACAAGATTTGGCGCGACGGAAAGATGATCTCGTGGCAAGATGCCACGATCCATGTGCTCAGCCACGTCGTTCACTACGGGTCGAGCGTCTTCGAAGGCATTCGCTGCTATGAAACGCCCGAGGGGCCGGCCGTATTTCGACTGCGCGAGCACATGGAGCGGTTCCTGGATTCGTGCCACATCTACCGGATGCCGATGCGGCACTCGGTTGACGATCTGGTCAACGCGTGCGTGGCCACTGTCGCCGAGAATTCGCTGCCGCACTGCTATCTCCGGCCGGTGGCGATGCGCACAGGCCTACAGATGGGTGTTCTACCGACCGACGTCCCGGTCGAGACTTTCATAATTCCCTGGCAGTGGGGCACCTACCTCGGCAAAGGCGCGCTCGAGGCCGGCGTCGATGTCTGCGTCTCCAGCTGGCGGAGACCGGCGCCCGGCACCACGCCTACGCTCGCAAAGGCCGGCGGCAACTACCTCGGCTCGCAGCTCTCGAAGATGGAAGCCAGAACGGACGGCTACGCGGAGGGCATCATGCTCGATTCCTTCGGTTTCATCTCGGAGGGTAGCGGCGAGAATCTGTTCGTCGTTCGCGACGGAAAGATCATGACCAGCCCGATCAGCGCCGGAATCCTTAGCGGCATCACCCGCGACTCGGTGACGAGGATTGCGCGCGACCTCGGCTACGAGATCGTCGAGCAGGTGATGCCGCGGGAGCTGCTGTACATCGCCGACGAGCTTTTCTTCACCGGCACGGCGGCGGAGATCACTCCGATCCGGTCGGTAGACCGCGTCACGGTCGGCAAGGGAGAGCCGGGCCCCATCACGCTTGCGATCCAGGAGCAGTACATGGGGATCGCGACCGGCGCGCTTCCGGACAGATACGGCTGGCGCACGCCGGTGCCGGGCGGGAGCAATGTGTCTTCGAAAGGTGTAAAAACGTCTACTACGAAGAGTTACGCGTAGCGTATATTGAGCCCACGAACTCCCGGAGGGAATGTTGGTGCTGGGTTGTCTGGCACTTAACGCGTCGTTCGAGCCCTTGACCATGGTGCCGCTCAGGCGAGCACTGCGGCTCGTCATTGACGGCAAGGCGGAAATCGTCGAGGCCGATCCGGATCGCCAGGTGCGATCCGAGCGGCTGAGCCTGCCGCGCCCGGTCGTGATTCGCTTGCGCAAGTTTGTACACGTCCCGCGCAAGTTCCGCCGCCAGGTTACCAACACCTTCCTGTTCGCCCGCGACCGCTACCGCTGCCAGTACTGCGGCAAGATGCAGCTGGAGCTGAAGCCGCGTGAGTCGCTCACCCGGGATCATCTCGTTCCGATCTCGCGCGGCGGATCCAACGACTGGACCAACGTTGTGACCGCGTGCAGCCCATGCAACACTCGCAAGGCGAACCATCTTCCAAGCGAGATCGGCATGCACCCGCTGCACGCGCCGGTCGAGCCGCACTTCGTGCACCTGAGCTGGGCGGTGCGCCGTCTGACTCCGACGCAGGCGCGGTACATCAAGCTGTTCTATGGCGAGGAGACGCTCCACCATCTCGAGGATCTGGAGCACCGGCACCCACGGCACGAGCCGGTAACGCTGCTCAGCTGAGAACGGTTTTGGATTATGGATTACGGCTTGCGTGACCGCCGGCCCAAGAGCCCCGCAAACCATCATCCACAAACATGAGCCACAAACCATAAACCCCAAACCGGCCGGTCAGGGCGTAAACACCGGCGAGCGTGCTTCGTAGCGGCGCTTCTCGCCCCCGAGCAGTCTCACAACCAGCGTTCGAATGCCCCGTGTGACCGCTGTTCCGGGATTTTTCTCGCCGCGCACCGCAGGGCGAAACTCGCCGCGCAGCCAGTTCTCCAGCTCGTCCAGATCACCCATCGAGAGCATCTCGAGCTCGACCGACAGCGTGTAGTACGAGCGCTCGCCCCGCCGCGGGGGCGGCATCGGCGTGCGGGTCAGGCGCGCAACGATCGAGTCCGCACCCATGATGCTACCCGTTTCACCCAGCGTCGTGGCGGTACCGCGAAACACGCGAACGACCGTGAACACACCGGCGAGCTGATCGTAGCGAACGATGACGTTCCATTCTCTGGTCGCGCGGAGGTCGTCCGCCCATCCTCCGACTGCCCATCTCTCGATCTTGTAGCGGATTCTCGCGGGAAATCCGTTGCGCATCAGGTCGTTCATCGGGGGCGAGCGGAGCAGCCCCGCCGTCCGCGTGAACGGCGCCTCCGTCGCGCGGGAGGCCGCGACTGGCAAGCGCACCTCGATGTCCGGCGCCTGAGCAGCGGCCAACGCAGGCGTGGCCGCCAGCGTGGCCGCGAGCGCGGCGCGCGAGAGGACGTTCACTCTTGTCAGAACCTGCGTCGCGCGCGCAGGAAAAAGTTCATCGGCTCACCCGCCTCCGACAGCGACTTCGCCGCGTAAATACCGAACAGTCCAAGATCCACACCGACGCCGACGTCCGTGCGGAATGTGCCCGGCGGCGGGACGGTCCATGCGCCGTAGATGAGATCACGCGGGGCGGCGGCCGGCGGCGCGATCACCGCGGTCGCCGGGAGGTCATTTCCGCGCGGGCTCAGCAGCCATCCGCGGCCGGCGTCAGCGAACACAACGAGCGATGGACTCACGGTGAATGCCCGGCTTCGAATGCGAATCGTCTTGCCGATGATCGTGCCCGGGCGCGACCGAAGCGCGACGCGGTATTCGACCTGCACGAGAGCAGCCCGCTCGCATTGCGCGGGATCCCCGGCTGGAGCTGCCGCCACGCTGCATTGCCCGACGTCAGGGCCGAGCGAAAGCTCGCGAAAATCGATTCCGGGCACCGCACCGACGCCGCTCACCGAGAGCCTGCGCTGGAGCGGAAGCTCGTCGCCGTGGACCCACCCGCCGAGGAGCATCCGCCCGTTCAGCTGAGTGGTAGGTGAAAGCCGGAAATAGCGCCGCGCATCCACGAGCATCCGGCCGTATCTCGTGTCAGGCTCCGCCAGGCCGCTGCGCGCGATCGAGCTCGCCGCGCCGAACCTGTCGATGCGGCCGGATCCGACCTCGTAATCGGTACTCACGAACCAACCGGTAGAGGGTCGGCGCGGGTCATTCCTGTTGTCGTAAACGAGTCCCGCTTTTGCCAATCGAAAGACGCCTTCGTCCAACGACGGATTAGGGCGCCATGCCTTTCCGTTCCGGAGCACGGTCAGAACGTCACGCACTTCTCTCGAAGCCCACCGCTCGCGCGCGACGGACGCCGACAGCGTGGCGCGCCGCGACGCGGCGTATGTCCCGGACAGCGACGCGCCGTGGCGGCCGTAGTGATCGCGGAAATCGCTGCGGAAGAAAAAAGCCGCCAACCCCGACTCGTCCCGCGGGATCTGCCAGTCCTCGACAGCGTCCACGACATCGTACACGCGAGCCTGCAACGATGTCCGTCGAGCCGGGTCGAACAGGGCGGCGACCCTTACGTCGTGACCGACGTTGTCGCTGTCGATGCGAAACGTTTCCGCGCTTCGGATGATGCCGAGCGCCGAGATCTGCAGCCTCGCCGCGCGAAACTGCGTCTCGAGCGTCGGGCCAAACAAGACGGGGAGTCCTTCGACGCGATTGTAGCCCCCACCCGAGGTTACGGTGAAAGAAGCCGTGTTCCGCGGCGCGACCGCCGGCACCGGAGCGTCGGGAATCGAATCGGTGGCGAGCGTGTCCGTAGTCTGAGACTGCGCAGGAATCGCCAGACCGGGGATCGCCACGGCCGCCGCTAGCAGGAGCTTTCGGTATCGCATGATGGCGTTATACACGCGGGTCGTCGATTCCGAGCCGCTTCATGCGGCGATACAGGTTTGGACGATCCGTACGGAGGCGCCGAGCGGCGTCGGCCACGTTCCATTTTGCTTCGTCCAGCGCGCGACCGATCAAGCGCCGCTCGTATTCGTCGAGCGATTCCGCGAGAGGAAGGTCCGGTGCCGCGAAAACTTCGGCGGCGCTTCCCCCCAGAGAGCCTGGGAGGACGGCAACCACATGGGCGCGCGTGAGCTCCTCTCCGGGGTACAGGATTTCCATCCGCTCCACGATGTTTGCCAGCTCGCGCACATTACCCGGCCACGGATACTCCGAGATGGCCGTAAGAGCGTCGGTGGTCCACGTCACCCGCGGGTGACCAGTTCGCGTGTAATGCAGCTCCGTGAAATACTTCGCCAGCTCGATCGCGTCGCCGTCCCGCTCCCGGAGAGAGGGAAGGGTCAGCGGGATGACGTTGAGGCGAAAGTACAGGTCCTCGCGAAAAACTCCGGTGCTGACGCCCTTCGCCAGATCGTGGTTGGTGGCGGAGATGATGCGAACGTCGACATTCACGGGCTTGCTCCCGCCGACTCGCTGGATCTCCCTGGCTTCAATCGCGCGCAGCAGCTTGGCCTGTGCCTCCGCGCCCAGGTCGCCGATCTCGTCCAGGAAAAGCGTCCCGCCGTGAGCGAGCTCGAACCGTCCGATTCGCGTCTGCGTTGCGCCCGTGAACGCGCCGCGCTCGTGGCCGAACATCTCGCTCTCCACCAGGTCGCGCGGAATCGCCGCGCAGTTCACGCGGATGAAGGCTCGATCGCGGCGCCGGCTGGAGTCGTGTATCGCCGCGGCGACGAGCTCCTTGCCGGTTCCGGACTCGCCGGTGATGAGCACCCGCGAATCCGTCGGTGCCACCCGGTCGATCAGCGCGCGCACGGCCTGGATCTGCGGGCTGCTCCCGACCATCCTGCCCCCGATCCCCAACTCCTCCCGCAGCGCGCGCGCAGCGAGCTTGGTGCGGCGCAGCTCGGCAGCGGCCGCGGCGGTGAGCAGGACGCTCTCCGGCGTCAGCGGCTTTTCCAGAAAGTTGAACGCGCCGAGTCGCGTCGCGCGCACCGCGTCGCCGAGCCCTGCTTTCCCGCTCATCATCACGACGGGAATGTCGGGATGCGCTTCGCGCAGCTTCGTGAGCGTCGCCATGCCGTCCAGCGCTCCGGGCATCAGCAGATCCAGGAGCACGACGTCCGGCTCCTCCTGGTCGGCGGAAGCCAGCCCCTTCGTGCCGTCTTCGGCTTCGCGAACGTCGTAGCCCTCGGCGCTCAGCAGCGCGCCGACCATCCGCCGGATGTTGGGCTCGTCGTCGACTATGAGGACGCTTGACACGCTGACCCGGAAATCAGCGGGAAGCGGCGGACCTGTCGGCGCCGGCGGGCAGCGCGCCCGCCTGGTGCCTTCCTTCCGATAGAAGCTGGGTCGTAAATCGCTGCCCTTCGGAGATGCGCTCGACTTCGATCGAGATCGCGTCCACGGCCTGCTCGATGCGCTCGAGCCGGCCGAGCACTTCCGGTGGAATCGCCGAGCGGATCGGCTGCTTGTCCATGCGTCTGGCCAGCGCTCTGGCGATCGGGTGGAATACGAATGTGAATCCGATCACGACGAACAGGACTATCGGGATCAGCTCGCCTGGAATGTTCATCAATGATTCATCCTGTCGCGTATGGGGCGGACCCGGCCGCCGGCGTCATCCGGGCGACGGGCAGCGTGATGTCGATCGTGGTTCCCTCGCTCACGCGGCTCGACCCGGAAACGCTCCCGCCGTGCGCGAGCACGGTCTGCCGCGCGATGGCGAGTCCGAGGCCGGTTCCGCCCGGCTTGTTCGTAATATACGGCTCCCAGATGGTGTCGAGTTTCTCGGGAGATATTCCGCAGCCGTTGTCGACCACCGAGATCCGGACGAGCTTCTCGCCACCTGCGTGCTCCGTGGTCACACGAACCGAGATTCGCCCCGTTCCGGCACACGCTTCTACCGCATTGATGAGAACGTTCGACAGCGCGCCGGCGAGCGCATCGTGGTGACCGTGCACGCGCGGGATGTCGGGCGCGATGTCGAGGTCGAGCGCGAACTCGCGCGGCACGCTCGCGCTCGCGGAGTACCGCACGAGTTCGCCTACGTCTATTTCCGCGCTCGTTCCAGCTGGAAGCCGCCCAAACTCGGCGAAGCTCCGCGCCATGCGCTCCAGCCGGCGCGTTTCTGTCTTCAGAACGTCGAGGCTTTCGGACATCCCGGGCGGCGCGTCGGCGGTGATCCGGTCGAGCGCGAACCGGATCGGCGTAAGTGGATTCTTGAGCTCATGCGCGAACTGCCGGGCGCTCTCCCGAAGGGTCTGCAACCGCTCCTGCTCGACGGCCTGCCGCCGGCCTTCGGCGATCTCGACTGCCATTCTCCGCATTCGCAGGCGGAGCGTCTCGAATTCCGGCGCCCCCTTGCTGCTGGCGGTCTCCGGGAGGGGTTGCCCGCGCGAGATGAGCTCGGCCCACCGGATGAGCTCGTCCAGCGGCCGGCTGAGCTGCCGGCTGAGGTGCCCCGCGACCTTCGATCCAATCAACGTGAACAGCAACAGCATGACGAGCGCGAGCAATCCGATCACCTGCGCCGCGCGCTCCGTGACGTACCGCTGACGGAGGGATTGCTCAAGCGACGCACCAAGCTCGCTCTCATGCCTGTCCACGATCCGTCGATCAGAGGCGGACAACGGCCGCTTCCGCGCCACCGCTATGACCGCGCGGCCGCTTCTGGTGACGTTATCCCACCCGCCCGAGCCGGTAATCAGCGGCACCGCCGTGCTGACCGTCCCGCTCCACACGAGGGTAAGGAGCACTGCGGGCGCGAGCGCGAAGGCCAGGAGGATGGCCAGGAGCCGCGTACGGAAACGGGGAGGGCGAGGGGTCAATTTGGGCGCCAAAGTTACCTATTCACAGTGACTTGGCTAAGTTATAGAAGTTTGCGGCAAGACGTATTTCTCCTCAGGAAGGTATGAGTCCAAGCTCCATGCGGACGAGCGTGAATCCATCGCGCCCTCCGGTAAAACCCGTTTATCGTGGGCCCCAGGCCCTTTCACATCCCGTCGGCTCGCCCGTTCATCACGCTCCGAACGCGGCGCTGCTCATCGATTTCGACAATGTCACGATGGGCATCCGCTCGGATCTTCAGAGCGAGCTGAAGAACCTCCTCTCCTCCGAGATAGTCAAGGGAAAGGTCTCGGTTCAGCGGGCCTACGCCGATTGGCGGCGGTACCCCCAGTACATCGTTCCGCTGGCTGAAGCGTCGATCGATCTCATCTTCGCGCCCGCGTACGGGTCGTCCAAGAAGAACGCGACCGACATCCGTCTCGCGATCGACGCGCTCGAGCTGGTGTTTACGCGTCCAGAAATCGGGACGTTCATCCTCCTCTCCGGCGACTCCGATTTCTCGAGCCTCGTGATAAAGCTCAAGGAATACGGCAAGTACGTCATCGGCGTCGGAATCAGGGAATCGTCCAGCGATCTGCTCGTGCAGAACTGCGACGAGTACTACAGCTACAACGCGCTCGCCGGGCTGGTGAAGAGCGGCGAAGAAGACGTAGTGCCGAAGGATCCGTGGGAGCTCGTCACCGCGGCGGTCGCGCACATGAAGAAGAACGGCGACGTGATGCGCGCTGACCGGCTCAAGCAGGTGATGCAGCAGATGGACAGCTCGTTCGATGAGAAGAATCTCGGCATGTCCAAGTTCTCGCGCTTCGTGACCGAAGCGTCGCAGCGGAAGCTGCTCACGCTAAAGAAGATGGAGAACGGCCAGATCGAGATCGATGCGCCCAGCGCAGGGATCCACGCCAAGGCGGACGCCGGTCCGACGAGCCAGCCGGCACGCGCGGGCGAGCCCGCTCGCGAGCGCGGTGGCCGGGGCAGTCGCTCCCGCGGAGGCCGCGGCAGAGGGAGAGGTGCGCCGGCGGGTGATGACTCGACTCCCGCGGGCACAACGAGCGCGCCTCCGGAAGTCGCGGCGGCGAGCGCCCCGCAGGAATTCACCGTCGGCGATCAGCTGGGTCTCGCTGCCGCGTCGCGTGCTGCTCCGGCGGAAAATTCGACGCCGGCGCGCGCACTCGCGCGCGGCAGGGCCCCGGTGCGCGGTCGCCGCGGCGCGCCACCCACGAATCTGCTCTCGGTCGGTGTCGTGGAAATGAACGAGGCGCCGCCGTCCAGCCATGCCGCGGAGAATGGAGACGCGCCGGCATCGAGCGACAGCGACGCGCCCGCTACTGGCCGTCCCCGCCGGCGCGGAAGAACACGAGGCGGATCAGCCAAGGCGACTTCCGCCAAGGCGGCTTCCGCAGAGGCGAAAAGCGATGCCGACGCACCGGCGCCACGGTCCGCCGCGGCCAAGAAGCCTCGCGCGCCGAGGCGAAAGCCGAAGAAGGATGCGGGTTCTTCTCCGGCTTCCTCGGAGAGCGAAGGTTGAAAAAGAACGCCGCGCTCACCGCGCGGCGTTCTCGTTTGGGGAAGATTCTTCCTGCGGATTTCTACAGCCGTGAGACAGAGGTTGTATCGCGCGAGCTGCTGGGCTGCGTGTTGGAGTGCACTACACCCGAAGGAAAGGCGTCAGGGATCATTGTCGAGACGGAAGCGTATATCGGCGAGCACGATCCCGCATGCCACGCCGCGGTCGGCAGGACGAAGCGGACCGACCTGCTGTACGGACGTCCCGGCATCGCTTACGTGTACTTCATCTACGGGATGTACTGGTGCGTCAACGCGGTGACGCGCGCGAAAGGTTTACCGAGCGCGGTACTGATAAGGGCGCTCGAGCCATTGAGCGGGATCGACCTGATGCGCCAGCGCCGCGGTCGTGCGCGATCCGACCGCGAGCTCACGAATGGCCCTGGCAAGCTCTGCATTGCCTTGGGAATTGGGGCGGCCCACCACGGCGCGAGCCTGCAGCGCGGCGGGCTGGTGATCCGTAAAGGGGAGCACGTCGCCGAGCGGGATGTGGTCGTCGCTCCGCGCATAGGGATAAAAAAAGCGGCTGATTGGCCGCTTAGATGGTTTGTGAGGGGAAACGAATTCGTGTCGAGAGCCTAGCTTCCCAAATATTTCAGTTTGGGATATTCTTCGAGGCGCTTAACGGGCGACGGAGCTGCCGAAGTTGTACCGCACGCCCAGCTCGAGGCCGACCATCGGCCCGTCGTTGAGCAGGAACCTGGTGCTCGCTGGCGTCACGGTGAGCTGGGTAAACAGGGCGGCCTTGGAGAACTGGGCCTGGACCCCGCCCATCCCGATCACCGCAGCCCGGCTCCGGCGATCCTCGATCTCGGTGCGCACGGACGTGCCCGCATCATTGCCGGCGCTGTCGGCTGCGGCTGCCGCGCGTCCGAGCACGTTGAGCGACATCCCCAGCCCCGCGTAAGGCCGGATCATTCCGAAGGTGCGCGGCGCGACGACGGCCGCGAATCCGAACCGGCGAAGATTGCGGACATCGACTTCGCGCTGCCCACCCGACGCGGCGGCATCGTCAACCGACGTGCGAATGTCGAAGCTCGAATGATCCGCGAACACCCAGAGTCCGCCAGCGCTCCGCGTGATCAACCACTCGGCGCCGATGCTCGGGGCCCATGTGCGGGACGTCGTATTCGTGCCGACCGCGAGCGTCCCAACCTTCGCGCCCCAGAACCAGGAATCGCGGAAGGGCCGGGAGTTCTGCGCCTGTACGGTCGTCGCAAACAACGCAGTGATGCCGAGCACGCGGATGATGGAGGCCAAAGGCATGACGATCCTCATTTGAGTAGTCCGACTCTCTTTCCCACTACCTTGAACGCGGCGATCGCTTCGTCCAGATCCGCGCGGCTATGCGCGGCGCTCACCTGGCACCGAATGCGCGCTTCGCCCTGGGCTACGACCGGGAAGCCGAAGCCCGTCACAAAGACGCCTTCCTCCAGCAACATGTCACTCATTTTCATGGCGGTCGCCGTCTCGCCTACGATTATGGGCACTATCGGGGTCTCACCGGCGAGCGGGGTGAAGCCCGCTTCGGTGATCGCAGCGCGAAAGTAGCTCGCGTTCTCACGTAGCGCGGTCACGCGCTCCGGATGGGAGCGCAGAAACTGCACGGACGCCAGAGCGCTGGCGGCCACGGTCGGTGGGAGTGCGTTTGAAAACAGCTGCGGTCGGGAGCGCTGCGTGAGGATGTCACACAAAGCCGCGGACCCGGCAACAAAGCCGCCGGCCGCGCCGCCGAGCGCTTTGCCGAGCGTAGAGGTGATCACGTCGACCTCGCCGAGGACTCCGAAATGCTCCGGCGTGCCACGGCCCGTGGCGCCCAGCACTCCGGTCCCGTGTGAATCGTCCACGACCACGATGGCGTCGTGCGTGCGCGCGATGTCGAGAATTTCCGGAAGTCGGGCAATGCTGCCTTCCATCGAGAAAACGCCGTCGGTCCAGATGACCCTCCGGCGCGCGTCCTTTGCGCCGATAAGCTTCTGGCGGAGATCGTCCATGTCGGAATGCTTGTACACACCCGTTTCGCATTTTCCGATCGCTTTCGCCAGCCGCATCGAGTCGATGATCGAGGCATGGTTGAGGGCGTCGGATACGACGAAGTCGCCCTGCTCGACGATCGTGGCCGTCAGTCCCTCGTTCGCGTTCCACGCGGACACATAGGAAAGCGATGCTTCCGTCCCGACAAGCTCCGCCAGCGCGGCTTCAAGGTCACGATGGATCGTGAACGTCCCGCAGATGAAGCGCACGCTTCCCGTGCCCGCGCCGAACTTGTCCAGCGCGAGCTTGCCGGCGTTGACCACTTCACCATGGTCGGCCAGTCCGAGGTAGTTGTTCGATGAGAGAATTAGTACCTCGCCCCGGCCCTCCATAATCACTCGCGCGCCTTGCGGCGAATCGAGATAGTTGAGCCGCTTGTACACTCCCTCGGAGCGGAGCTGGTCCAGGCGCTCGTCGATCTGCGCAGTGAAGTTGTTGTTCAGCGTCATGCGAGAGCTCAGGTGATCTCGAAGATGACTTTTCCCGCGTCGCCGGATTTGATCGCGGCGATTGCGGCGTCGGCCTCTTCGAGAGGGAAGCGATGCGTGATGACCGGAGCGGGGTCGAACTCCCCCGAGCGCAGCAGGCGAGTGACCTGGTGCCAGGTGTCGTACATCTTGCGGCCCACTACTCCGTAGATGGTGATGCCCTTGAAGATCACCTCGGTCGCGAAGTCCACCTCGATCGGAGCTGAAGGTATGCCGAGCATCTGCACCCGTCCACCGACTCGGACGAGCGCGAACGCCTGATGCACAGCCTGATCGACCCCGGACATTTCCAGGACCACATCGGCACCGAGCCCGCCGGTGGCGTTCATCACTTCGGCCCGCAGCTCGGACGGATGGACCGCCGCGTGCGCCCCCATGACGCGCGCGAGCGCCAGACGTTTGTCGTTCACGTCGGAGGCGATGACCCGCGCCGCGCCCGCGGCCCGACACACGCCCACCGCGAACAGTCCGATGGGGCCACAGCCGGTTACGAGGACTATCGCACCCGGAATCTCGGCGGTAAGCGCGGTGTGAACCGCGTTCCCTATCGGGTCATGGATCCCGCCGATGTCGAACGATGTGGCGTCGTCCAGCGGCCACACATTGCTCGCGGGCATCGCGATGTATTCGGCGAAACAACCGTCGCGATCGACGCCGATGATCTTCGTGTGCGGACACACGTGCGCGTTGCCGGTGCGGCACAACAGGCACCGGCCGTCGACGATGTGCCCTTCGGCGGTGACGCGGTCACCCTCATGCACATCCGTCACGAGCTTGCCGACGCTCGCGACTTCGCCGGCGAACTCGTGGCCCACCACGAACGGCGGCCTGCAACGCCCGCTCGCCCAGCTGTCCCAGTCGTAGATGTGCACATCGGTGCCGCACACGCCGGCCCGCAGCACGCGGATCAGCACTTCGTCGTCGCGAATTTCCGGCACGGGAACGTCGCGCAGCGCGAAGCCGGGCGCAGCCTTTTCCTTCACGAGAGCCTTCACGACGGTTTGTGTATTGTGGTTTGTGGTTCGTGTAACGCAAGCGCTACTGCGAATGAAGAAAGCATCAAGACGCTGATCTCACAAGCAACAAACGAAGAAGAATAATTGCTCGCATCTCGCGCAAAAAACCATTGAACAGCACGAATCAAAATCGAAAATCCAACAACAGCAAATATCCGCTGTGCAGATTCGCTATTGCGTTATCGACATGGCAATTCCTATATTCGCGTCGATTGCGAACGCAAGCACGCTGTTCGTGCGAGCGACGTGATCCTGCAACGTTCGATGTTGCAGTCGCTGTACTCGCCGGTCCACCGGTGGACAGGTGAGCAATTCACTCCTGAATGGAGCGAGACGATGGCAGCCAGAAAGAAGAGCTCGGGCAAGAAGAAGTCCGCGGGCCGCAAGACGGCGCGCAAGAGCACGGGCCGCAAGACGGCGCGGAAGAAGAGCACCGCCCGCAAGAGCACCGGCCGCAAGACGGCGCGGAAGAGCGCGGCGAAGAAGCGCAAGCGCTAGTCGCGCTGCCGCCGACTCGTCGGCGGAATAGATGAAGAAGAAAGCCGGCCTGTCGCCGGCTTTTTTCATTAGCGGGAGTATCTCGCGGTGGACAGCTCGATGATCTTCTCGATGAGCTGGTCGTACTGCAGGCCCGACTCGGCCGCAGCTCGCGCGAACTCGCTGGCCGCCTCCAGATAACAGTTCGGGTTGACCTCGATGACGAAGATCTCGCCGGCGTCCGTGACCCGCAGGTCCACGCGCGCGTAGTCCCGCAGACGCAGCGCGTTGAACGAGTCGATCGCGACCTTTTGCATGGCCTCGGCCTGCTCTTCAGACAGGTCGGTGGGGAAGACGGATTTCGTCCCGGCGAACTCCGCACCCGATTCGTCACCATCGTCGCCCCACTTCGCGGCCCAGCTCGCGATGCGCGGCTTGTCGGCCGGAAAGCCGGTGAAGTCGAGCTCGATCACCGGCAGAGCTTCGGGGCTCGAATTCCCGAGCACGCCCACGTAGAACTCGCGCCCTTCGATGAATTGCTCGACCAGCACGGCCGACTTGTACTCGGTCTGGAGAGAGCTCATTGTATCGAGCAGCTCCTTGACGTCGCGCACCACGGACTTGCCCGTGATCCCGAGCGACGCGTCCTCCTGCGGCGGCTTCACTATCAGCGGAAACTCGATATCGCCCGCCCAGTCCACGGTGCCGCGGAACACGGTCGCAAACTTGGGCGTGCCGATTCCATGAAAGGACAGGACTTTTTTGGTGAGCGTCTTGTCGCCCGCGACGATCAGCCCCGCCGGGCTCGAGCCAGTGTAACGCATGTCCAGGAGATTGAGCAGCGCGGCGACGTTCGATTCGAGCGCGCTCCTGCCGCCGAACGACTCGCAGAGGTTGAAGAGCAGGTCCGGGGGCGACTGTGCCAGCGCGGTGACCACCGGCTGCACTTTGTCGTCCACCACGATCGTCGACGGCTCGTGCCCCAGGCGTGCGAGCGATTCCTGGATCTGGGCGAGCACGGGATCGAGGGGATCTTCCAGCGCGTCCTGCGTGTGCAGCAGCGTGATCTTCATTCGGCCGGACGCTCCCCGGTGAAATCGTTAGTGTAGCGGTAGTTCATCACGACGGCGGTTCCGAACGCGGTCAGCTCGATCAGAGTGGAAGCCTCGCGCCCCCGTACGGCGAGCTCCAGCGTCTCGGCCCGCTCGGCTACGAGGTCAACGAACTTGCGCACGACAGCCGCGGGCTCGCCCGTCCAGTACGCGATGCGTCCCACGATCTCGCGTCGGTGCAGCCTGATGAATTCGCCCGCGTGATCCCTGTCCGGCATCTCCGAAAGCTTTCCGAACAGCGTCCGCAGGTCCCCGTCGAAGATGCGCGGATCGCTGACCGGCAGTGCGTCATCGATGTCGCGGTAATGCTCGGCGACCGTGTATTGCATCGCCGTGACCGGGAGGTCGTCGTCGGTCAGCTCCGGCGTGTCCGGCTGAACATCGCCGACTTCGCCCATCACCCTGTCGATGTACTCGATTTTCCTGAGCGCGCCCCATCCCTCGTATTCCACGCGCCAGTCAATGCCGGGCGTGAGCCACACGGCGAAAGTCTCGGCGAAATCCTCGTCAGGATGCTTTTGCGCGTACCAGCCCAGTATGTGCCGCACGTACTGGTGCGTGAAGGGATCGCTCCGGTAACGGTCCTGGTACGGTCGCGAGTACGGTCCGAACAGCTCGTGCCAGTCGGCGCGATCGTGCAGCCTGTACGCGTAGTTGAATGCGTGTCCCGCTTCGTGCCGCAGAAACCGCATCACGTCGTTTTCGTTCTCGATCTCGAACGCGAAGTCTTCCTCGATCCGCGCGAGGCGGGCATCCGCGAGGTAGAAGGGAACACCGATAAGCGGCGTGCCGTCGGGGCAGCCCCATTGATCACTCAGGTATACCGGCGGGCGGAAGGTCAGGCCCCGCTGATCGAGCTCGACGTAGAGCTGCGTCACGAGCTTCTCGAGCACGGTGCCCTCGAGAGAGAGCCCGATATCCGAGATCCGCTGCGAAAGAAGCCGCTCCCGCTCGACTTCCCAGTCGCTGTCAGTGGTCACACGGTCAATATGGGCAATGGTCATACCGCCCACGGATGCGAAAAACCCCGTCGCTCAGGCGACGGGGCTCGGTCAAGACGGGGACGGATGGACACCCCTTCCTAATAATAGTAGCGGCTCAGGCGGCCCGGACTTTGGCTGTGGACGTAGCGATGGGCGCGGGCCCCCAAACATACTGGAGGACGACCGGAACCGGCTCGGATCGCTCACCCCGGGAGATAACTATCCCCATGGGCTCAAGCGCGTCAGGCTTCAAACTGGTCTTCTTCATATGCCCTCATGGGTGCGTTGTTCACACCCCCTAAAGGCACGCCTGGTGCCAGGATGAATCCTTTGGCTAACTCCTTGTCACACAGCGTGTTAGGACTTTTACGAACTCTAGCGGGAGACCAAAAATGTTGCAAAACGACACAGTTCTGCTGACTTCCCGTGTCAAAACGTTACGCTGCTGCCTTGCGAGCGAGGAAGCTTCGGGCAGTTCCACTTTCCCGCTCGACGGCGATGGTCCAACCGGTGTACCGGGCGCGCAGCTCGTCTACCGTGAGCGAGCCCGTCCCGTTCAGGATGGTCTCGAACAGATGCACGCCCCCGGCTTTCGTCGCGTCCTGCAGCAGCCCGATGATGCGGGTTCTGTCGTGCGGCGTTAGCGACGCGAGACTTTCGCTGGGGCACACAACCGCGGTCAGCGGCTTGGGCGACCAGGTGCCGAGGTCGGCGACGGAAGCGTCGATACGCGAGTTGAGGCCCGCGGCCGCCGCCGCGGCGATGACTCGCTCGACGCAGTCTTCTTCCTCATTGATGGCGGTAACCGCGCAGCCGTGCGCGGCGAGGTAGATCCCGGCGCGCTCGCACTCCGCTCCGGTCACGAGCACGTGCGTGTCGGAGCCGGCCCTGATCTCGCGAACGATGGGTCCGTCCGGCGCGATTCCCCATGTCTCCGGCTTCCGATACTCGGCGAGGCGCTTGAGTCGCTTGCGCTGCCATGTGCTGAACTTGGGAAGCTTTATCCTGCGCGCGATGAGACGATCGACTTCGGCCCAGAGCGACAGCTCTTCAGGCTCGTATTGCGCCTGCGCGCCAAGAACGGCGACGGCTTCGTCCGCGATGCCGAGCAGCGAATTCCGCGAGACCGAGTCCTTGTAGCGCTCGATCTCCGATTCGACGTACACCTGGTACTCGTGCTTTAGGGAGCGAAGCATCTGATGCGGCATCACGCTTCCGGAAAATCCAAAGGTAGGACGGCCGGCGACCTGCGCAAGTAAAATAATCTCACGCGCTCAGTCGACGGCCTGGAGTAATGCGCCCTTGATGTAGCCCGTCTCGGGGATGGTGATGATCTCAGGATGATCGTGCGGCTGCCCTGTAATCGCGCGGAGCGACAGCGTGCGACCGGAGTCAGCCGCTGCATCCGCGAGCATCTCGAAAAACAGCCCGCGGCTGAGATGGAAGCTGCAGCTGGCGGTGAAGAGATATCCGCCCTCGGCAAGCAAGCGCATACCGCGCAGATTGATCTCCTTGTAGCCGCGCACCGCTCCGGTGAGGGATTGCCGGTTCTTGGCGAACGCCGGAGGATCCAGCACGATCGTGTCGTACCTGGAGCCGTCGGCTTCGCGGGCGCGCAGAAACTCGAACGCGTCAGCTTCCACAAACTCGATGTTCGCCGAGCCGTTGAGCGCCGCGTTCGCGCGCGCCCGCTCGAGCGCGGGGCCGGACGAGTCCAGCGCGGTCACGGTATCGGATCCGCGCGCGAGATGCAGCGCGAACGACCCGTGATAGCTGAAGCAGTCGAGCGCTCGACCGCGCGAGACAGCGCCCACCAGCGCGCGGTTCTCGCGCTGGTCGAGGAACGCGCCGGTTTTCTGTCCGTCCCACGGTGCCGCCAGATAACGCACGCCGTTCTCCTCGACCTCGATCTCGCGCGGAACCTGGCCGTGCACCGCTTCGACGGTGCGCGGCAGACCTTCCCTGGTGCGCACCGGCACGTCGTTGCGGGCCAGAATTCCGACGGGATCCAGCACATCGACCAGGGCGGCAATGATCTCGGCGCGGTACTGCTCGATTCCCGCGCTCAGCAGCTGCACCACGAGGTATTCGCCGTACCGGTCGCACACGAGGGATGGGCAACCGTCAGCCTCGCCGTGGACGACGCGGTACGCGGTGGCAGCCTTCGCGACGACGGTCCGGCGCCGGACAGCGGCGGCGATCCGCCTTCGCCACCAGGTCCGGTCGAGCTCTGCCCGGGAGTCGCCGTCGAGCATGCGTAGCGAGATTTCCGATTTCGGGCTCCAGAGGGCGACCCCCAGCGGCAGCCCCCGGGCAGTCTCCACACGCACCGCGCCGGCCGGCGAGGTCGGGCGCTGAACCACGTCGCTGCGGAAGATCCACGGGTGGCCTGCCGCCCAGCGCTGCTCGGCCCGGCGGTTGACGATTACCGTATCCACCAGCGGAACTTAGCGCCGTCGGGCTCCGAGCTGTGCCCCACTTCTTGCAAGGAGGCAGGTATCCGATGATCCCGATCTTTCAATTCGCTTTTGGCGCGGCCGCCGCCCTCGTCTTCATGCGTCAGCGGCGCGCTTACAGGCGGGCGCTCAGGCTCGGGGCCGCGACGCTCGAGACACTCCTCAACGCGATCGACGCGAACGATGAGGACACAGGGCGTCACGTTCGTCGCGTGGCGCAGTACGCGCTGGAGCTGGCGGACGCGGCCGGTCTTTCCGAACACGAAAAGCGGTGCGTAGAGCGGGTCTCGCTGTTCCACGACATAGGAAAGATTCACGAGGCGCTTTTCGACATCCTCCACGATCAAACCAAGCTCACGCCCGAAGCATGGAAGGCCGTCAGGACGCACCCCAAGCGCGGCGCGGAAGTGCTCGATCCGCTGTGCGCGTTCTATCCGGATCTGTACGTGGGTGTTCTGTCTCATCACGAGCGGTGGGACGGTACGGGGTATCCGCGCGGTACCAAGGGACTACGCATCCCGCAGTGCGCGCGAATAGTGTCGATCGCCGATGCGTTCGATGCGATCACGCACAGCCGTCTCTACAGTCGCGCGCGCAGCCTGCGCGCGGCACGGGAAGCGCTCCTGGCTGGACGAGGCACGCAGTTCGACCCCGACCTGGTAGACCTGTTTCTCTCGCCGCTGGTGCAGGAAGCCGTGGCCGGCATAAGGATCGCGCCAGGCGGGCGGGGCAAGAAGCTCAACCGGCGCGGCGACCGCGTTCAGTCCGCGCCCGACCTCATCTTCCGATGGCGTCCCGCAAAAGCCGCGCGGCGCTCTCCACGTCGTCAGCCCCGAACAGCGAGCTGACCACAGCGACGCCGGCTACTCCCGGGCACGCTTTCAGCAGCTCTGGAACGTTGGCGGGGGTGATACCGCCGATGGCCACGGCCGGGAGTCCGGCCAGCGCCTGAAGATCGGCGATTTCCGCGAACGACAGCGGAGCGCCGGCATCGCCCTTTGACGACGTGGCGAATGCGGGTCCGATCCCGATGTAATCGGCCCCGCGAGCCTGCTCCACTTCGACGCGCGAGCCAATCGAGGCGCCAATGATGAAGCCGGGCGGCGCGAACGAGCGGATGGACGCGACAGGAACGTCGTCCACGCCGACGTGCACGCCGGCGGCGCCGGCCATGATCGCGATGTCGGCGCGATCGTTCATCACCACAGGCACCGGCAGTGCCGAGACGAGCCGCTTGACGATATCCAGCGAAGTGCGCGGGTCAGCCTTCTTGGATCTGACCTGAACCATGGTCGCGCCGCCGCGTACGGCAGACGACACTCGGGCGATCCAGGCGTCGAGGTCGGTTGCGGGCTCGTCGGTGACGGCGACGAGCCGCAGCAGGTCAGGGTTTACGCGGCGCAGGCGCGCGGGGCGCAGTCTGCGCGCCGGCCGGGGTCGCGGGGCGCGCGGCAGCCGCGGCGCGTATCCGCGCCCGTACCGCGTTGTGCTCATCGAAAGTGCGCCTGAATTCGTGGTGCCCGTCAGGGTAGGCGACGAAGTACAGGTAATCGGCATTCGCCGGAAACAACGCGGCTTTCAAGCTCTCGCCGCCGGGCGAGGAGATGGGCCCGATCGGCAGCCCGGGGTACTTGTAGGTGTTGTACGGCGAGTCGATCTCGAGATCCTTGAAGGTCACGCGCTCCGCGTGCGTCCCCCGGGCGTACTGCACGGTGGGGTCGGCCTGCAGTGGCATGCCGATCTTCAGCCGGTTGTGATACACCGCCGAGATGATCGGCCGCTCCTGCGGGAGCCTGGCTTCTTCCTCGATGATGGACGCGAGAGTCACGATGTCGTGCCGGTTCATCGCGAGCTCGGCCAGTCGCGCGTTCCATTTTGGATCCCACTCCCGCTCGAACCGGCGTATCATCTCGCTCACGGCGCGCGCCGGATCAGTGCCTTCAGGGAACGCGTACGTGTCGGGGAAGAGGTATCCCTCGAGCGTGGACGTGGGAACGCTGAGCCGGCGGCGGGTTGCGGTGTCGCTCGCGGCGGCGACCACCGAGGCAGCCGGAACGTCCAGCGCCTTGCCCACGATCTCCGCAATTTGCGCCAGGGCGAGTCCCTCGGGAATCGTGACGCTGCGCACGAGTCCGCGTCCTCCGATCAACGCCTTCATTATTTCAGGCCACGGCGTGCCGCGCTTCATCAGGTACGTACCCGGCTTGAGCGAGCGGTCGTTTCCCGCGATGCGACCGTAGATGCGAAAGCCCGTTGAAGTCGAAATGAGTCCAGCCGCGTTCAGCGATTCGGCGGCGACCCGCATCGATGCACCCTCGGGGACGACGACTCGGATCGGCGGGCCCTCCGGACGGCTGCAGCCCATCGCGAAGACGAGCGCGAGGAGGGCCCGAATCACGGCTGGCTCCCGCGGCGCGCGGAGTCGAGCGCGTATTGCAGCAGCACAGCCGCGGCGAGCGAATCCACGTCGCCCTTGCGGCCGCGCGTCGTGCCCCCCATCTCGCGCACCGCGCGCAGCGCGGTAGCGGTCGTGAAGCGCTCGTCCACCAGTCGCGTCGGCAGACCGGTCCGTTTCTCGAGCTCCTGAGCCAGCATCCGCACCTCCCCCGTGCGCTCGGTTTCGTTTCCCTCCCCATCGAGCGGCAGCCCCAGCACGAACTCTCGCACGCCGAGCTCGCGCGCCCGAACGACGATCTCGTTCACGGGCACGCGCTTGCCGCGGCGACGCGCGATGAACCCGGATGGCGCCGCTATCATCGCCGATGGATCGCTCACAGCGATCCCGATTCTCTTCTCGCCATAGTCAAGCCCCATGACGCGCCGGTCCTCCCCTGCGTCAACCACCCTGGGCCATCTGCACGAAGAATTCCTTGTTGTCGGCGGTTCGCTTCATCTGCTTGAGCAGGAACTCGATCTGCTCTGCCTCGGGCATGTCCGAGAGAAAATTCCGCAGCAGGAAGACGCGGTTGATCTCGGCCTGGGTCAGAAGCAGCTCCTCCTTTCTCGTTCCCGACTTCAGAATGTCCACCGCCGGAAAAATTCTCCGGTCGGCGATCTTCCTGTCGAGCACGAGCTCCATGTTGCCCGTGCCCTTGAACTCTTCGAAGATCACGTCGTCCATTCGCGATCCCGTCTCCACGAGGGCGCTGGCGATGATCGTGAGCGAGCCACCCCCGTCGATGTTGCGCGCCATTCCAAAGAACCGCTTCGGCTTGTGCAGCGCAGTTGCCTCGACGCCGCCGGAAAGAATCTTGCCCGAGTGCGGTGCCACGGCGTTGTGCGCTCGCGCCAGACGCGTGATGGAATCCAGCAGCACCACGACGTCGCGGCCGTGCTCGACCAGCCGCTTGGCTTTCTCCAGCACCATGTCCGCAACCTGCACGTGGCGGTCTGCCGGCTCGTCGAAGGTCGAGCTGATCACCTCGGCGCGGATGGCCGTCGCGATCATCTCGGTCACTTCTTCGGGGCGCTCGTCGATCAACAGCACGATGATGGTGACTTCCGGGTGATTTTCCGCGATCGCGTTGGCGATCTTCTCGATGAGAATCGTCTTGCCGGCGCGCGGGGGAGCGACGATCAGGCCCCGCTGGCCCTTTCCGATCGGCGCGATGATGTCCACCACGCGCATGCTGAGGTCGCCGTCGCTGGTCTCCAGGCGCAGTCGCTCGTCGGGATATTTCGGCCGCAGGTTGTCGAACGCGACACGGTCCTTGGCGCGATCAGGATCGTCGCCGTTGATCTGCTCGACCTTGAGCAGCGCGAGGTACTTCTCCCACGGCTTGGGGGGGCGCACCTGGCCGTACACGCTGTCGCCGGTGCGGAGGTTGAAGCGCTTTATCTGAGACGGGGACACGTAGATGTCGTCGGGGCCCGGCAGATAATTCCAGTTCTGGCTCCGCAGGAAACCGTACCCCTCGGGCAGCAGTTCGATCACTCCGTCGCCCCGCAGCGTGATCCTGGTGTCGAGCAGGCTCTGCTCGATCCGGAAGATCAGCTCCTGCTTGCGGAGTGAGCCGACGTTAAGGATCGCGAGCCCGTCGGCCATCTGCTGCAGCTCGGTTACCGACTTGCGCTTCAAGTCGGAGATGTCCACCTGCGGGGGGATTGTTGTCATGGCGAGCGCGTGGCGCTCAACGGATCGGGAGATTTGTTGCGGAGGGGGGTTATCGCGCGGGTACTAGGGGAGGAAGCACGATCGATGCCTCCGAAGGGCCGAACCTACGTCCGTCCGGCTACGAGGTCAAGCTATAGAGAGATGTAACGAAATGGATTCTTCTTGAAATCGGCTATGACTTCGTCCAGTTGCAGGCGGAGCGCCGTGAGCTCCTCCTGGATGGCCTTGTCGTTCATGGCGCGGCCAGCGGTGCCCCGCGCTTCCGTCATCGCCTGCTGAAGCGATGCGACTTCGTCACGCACGCTCTGGACGGACGCGCCGAGCGACTTGTCACGGCGGAATTTTCCGACCGTGCCGCGGTCCGATGTCAGAAGCAGCCGGATGGAATCGACGTCCGCCCGGATCTTGCCGAAGCGCCCGCCGAACGCGGGATCCTTCATGAAGAGACTGACGGTCCCGCTGCCCTGCGTCAGTCTCGTGGTGAACCGGGCGAAGTCCGCCTGTACGCGGCCGAGGTCGCGGGGTCCCTCCACCTTCATGGCGCCAAAAGTGCCGCGTGCAGTCTTCATGTCCTCCATTACCGCGGTGACTTCTTCTTTCAGCGCGGTGAGGTCCCGGCCGACGACCGCGACCTGCGCCATGACCCCCTCCGAAATCCGGAACGCGCCGGCGCGAAGGGTGTCGCCCGGCTGCGCGGCGGGGGACCCGCTCGATCCAGCTGCGATGCCGAGCACGGGAGACCCGAGAAAGGTCCCGAGCGGCCCGATCTGCACCGGCGAATCCTTCCGGATCAGCGGCATCGCGCGCACCAGGACGGCCGCCTTGATGAGGAGCCGCTCGGTCGTGTCGGTCGAAGGGGCGCGAAAGACGATGCTCTCGACCTTGCCGACCTTCTTCCCCGAAAGGTAGACGTCACCGCCCTCCAACAATCCTCCAGTCTCGCCGGCGACTACGTACAGGGGCACCTTCTTGCCTCGCACACCGCCTATCTCTGCGAACATGAGGACACCGAGCACGATCGCGACGATGGCGCCGAGCGCGACCAGTCCGACCGTCAGCTCGCGCCAGCGCGTTACTTCCGCCATGTCCTCACTACCGCCTCACCCATTCGCGCGAGGGTCAGGTTGGGCTCGTTGTCCAGGATCCAGCGCGTGTCAGCGTTGTCCTTGGTGAGGACGCAGACAATCACCCGGTGCTGGAGGTAGAACAGTGAGCATTCGGTGCGGACGGCATCGCCGAGTCCTGTCTTGCGCGCCGAGCGAGCGTTGCCGGCGAAGCGCTGGAGCATGCGATAGTCGTCGCCGTTCTCGAGCGCGCGAAGCATCGTCGAATCAGCTGCCGGACTCACCGCCTGCCCGCGCGCGAGCAGCTCGAAGAGCCGCGCCATTTCGTTGGGCGTGGTCACGCCCAGCCCGTATTTGACCGAGCTGTCCATTGCCACGCTCGAGCTTCGCAGGAACGATTTCGAGTGAACTTTCGTGTTGCGGAGGCCGAGCGATTCCATCTTGTCCCACACGCGGCGGATGATGATCCGGTCCAGCAGCAGATTCGTCGCCGTGTTGTCGCTGATCGTCGCCATCAGCCACGCAGCGTCGGCGACAGTGATCGTCATGCCATCGTGCAGGTGCTGAAGAATTCCCGTGCCCGGCACCTTGTCGATCCTGAGGACCGTCAGCCGGTCATCGGGCGAGAGCTGTCCCTTCGCGATCAGATCGTAGACGGTGACCAGGATCGGGACTTTGATGAGGCTCGCCGTGGGGAAAGTCTCACCGCCCCGGGAGCTCAGCCTCGCGCCCGTCTCGATGTCGACGACGCTGTACCCGACCAGGCCGTGATGCGCCTGGACCAGGGAGTCCAGGGTCCGTCGGAGGGAGATCGTGTCGGGACGGAAGTCGGTGGCCGCGGCCGCCTGTGCCGCGGCCGCGCCCGGGAAGCCGGCCGCGCTAATCCAAAACCAGAATCCAATGGCGAGCTTCATTAGTGCGCGCGGCGGGACTCGAACCCACGACCTTCTGCTCCGGAGGCAGACGCTCTATCCAACTGAGCTACGCACGCGACGATCCAGCGGGAAGGAGCTTCATTCTAGCTGTTGCAGGGCGTGGAATCAACGCGAGTGCCGCGATTAGCTTTGGCGCATGAGCGCATCGACGAACAATCACATCACCGTTGTACCCGGCGACGGGATCGGGCCGGAAGTCGTCGAGGCCGCGCTTCGGGTCGTGGACGCTGCCGGAGTAAAGCTCCAGATCGAAAGGTGCGAGGCCGGGTCCAGGGTCTTTGCCAGAGGTGACGCCACCGGCGTGCCTCAGGAGACGATCGATTCTGTGAAGCGCACGGGCGTTCTCCTCAAAGGGCCGCTCGAGACCCCGATCGGATACGGCGCGAAGAGCGCGAACGTCACGCTGCGGAAGCTGTTCGAGACGTTCGGCAACATCCGCCCGGTGCGGACGCTGCCCGGGGTGAAGACTCCTTTCAGCGACCGGAATCTCGACATCGTGATCGTGCGGGAGAACGTCGAGGATCTGTACTCGGGCGTCGAGCACATGCAGACGCCCGGCGTGGCGCAGTGCCTCAAGCTCATATCGCGCAACGGCTGCGAAAAGATCGTCCGTCTGGCGTTCGAGTTCGCCGTGGCCGAGGGGCGGAAAACGCTGCATTGCGCGACCAAAGCCAACATCATGAAGCTCACCGAGGGGATGCTCCAGCGCACCTTCGACGACATCGCGCCGGAGTACCCGGACATCCAGGCAAGGCAGATCCTGGTGGACAATTGCGCGCACCAGCTCGCAATGCGGCCCGAGCAGTTCGACGTGATCGTGACGACGAACATGAACGGCGACATTCTCAGCGATCTCACGTCGGGACTAACCGGCGGACTGGGCTTCGCGCCCTCCGCCAACATCGGGAGCCGCGTCTCGATTTTCGAGGCGGTGCACGGCTCCGCGCCTGACATAGCGGGGAAGAACGTGGCGAACCCGACGGCTCTGGTCTTCAGCGCGGCGATGATGCTGCGGCACATCGGCGAAGGCGCGGCCGCCACGTCGATCGAGCACGCCGTCATCTATTCATTCGAGCAGGGGATCAGGACCGGCGACATGGCGGGTACTGCCAAAGCCGCATCCACGACCGAGTTCACCGATACGGTGATCGCCAATCTTGGCAAGCGCTCCTCGATCAGCGCGCAGCGCGAGCACGGGCACGTCAAGGTTCCCCCCATGGTGGAGTCGGTGGAGTGCGTGCGGCCCGGGAGCCGCCGCGTCGTCGGGGCGGACGTGTTCCTGGAGTCGGTCCTGATGCCGGGTGAACTCGGGCGCAAGGTGGAATCGCTGGTTGCCGGCTCGGCGCTCAAGCTTGCCGGCATCGCGAACCGGGGGACCGCCGTGTACCCGGAAGTCGAAGCGAAGGTTGGGCTCGTCGACCATTACCGCTGCCGGTTTCTGTCGCGCGATGCCGCGAAGGATGCGGACGACTCGCAGCTCATAGATCTAATGCAGAGGCTCGCCGGCGAGCTGAGTTGGATGCACGTGGAAAAGCTGCAGCAGTTCGACGGCGAAGACGCGTTCAGCAAGTCCGCCGGACAGGCCTAGGGCGCATGACCGGCTGGGTGTGGCGCTCCTTCGACGAGCTCACGGCCGACGAGCTGTACGACATCTTCGTGCTCCGGCAGACTGTGTTCGTCGTCGAGCAGAATTGCGCGTACCTCGATGCCGACGGGGTAGACCGGCGATCTCGCCACCTGTACAAGCGGGATGAATCCGGACGGGTGATCGCATACCTGCGCCTGGTGGAGCCCGGCGTGAAGTACGACGAACCGTCCATAGGCCGCGTCATCACTCATCCGAGCGTCAGGCGCACGGGTGTCGGCCGTGAGCTGATGGGGGAAGGACTGCGCGGCGCGGCGAAGTACTTCCCCGAAGCCGCCATCCGCATCGGCGCGCAGCGTTGGGCCGAGAACTTTTATCGCTCGCTCGGATTCGAGTCCATGGGGCGCGAGTATATGGAAGACGACATCCCGCACGTGGAGATGCTTCGACAGTAATCCTCAAAGGAGGACGATCAGTGACCGAGCAAAAGTACGACCGGCGAGCCTTCATGGAATACTTCGCCGCCGCGGGACTCGGCTCCACACTTCTTCCGGGAGTGTTGTGGGCGCAGGTCGCGGCGGGCGCCGAGATCACCGCGGCCACAGTGAAGTGCGCTGAAGAGATCGCGGGGCTCAGCTTCGACGATGACGAGCGCGAGATGATGGTCGCGGGGCTTCGCACGAACGAAGCGCGGATCCGCGCGCTGCACGAGGTCGAGCTCGCGAATGGTGAGTCGCCCGCGCTGACGTTCAACCCGCTGCCGCCAGGAAAGAGCATTCCGCTCGAGCCGCGCCCGGTTTCCAGGCCGGGGGCGCGGATCCGCGCGGTACCGCGCAACCTGGAAGAGCTGGCGTTCGCATCCGTCGCCGAGCTGGGCGCATTGCTGCGCGCGCGACGGATCACGTCCACGCAGCTCACCGGGATGTATCTCGCCCGGATTCGGCGGCTCGATCCGTCGCTGCATTCGGTCATTACACTGACGGAGGAAAGGGCGCTGGCGCAGGCGCGGGTCGCGGACGCGGAGATAACGCGCGGCCGCTATCGCGGGCCGCTGCATGGAATTCCGTGGGGCGCGAAAGATTTGCTCGCAGTCCGGGGCTACAGGACGACGTGGGGGGCCGGACCGTACCGCGAGCAGACGATCGACGAAGACGCGACGGTGGTGCAGCGTCTCGACGCTGCGGGTGCCGTGCTCCTCGCCAAGCTGTCGCTGGGTGAACTGGCGCAGGGTGACGTGTGGTTCGGCGGGATGACGCGGAATCCATGGAAGCTGGACCAGGGATCGAGCGGATCTTCGGCCGGTCCCGCGGCTGCCACCGCCGCCGGCCTCGTGGCGTTCGCGATCGGCAGCGAGACGCTGGGGTCGATATCGTCGCCGGTGACCCGCGTGGGAGCAACCGGTCTGCGCCCGACGTATGGGCGGGTTCCGAAAACCGGCGCAATGGCGCTGTCGTGGACCATGGATAAGCTCGGCCCCATCTGCCGCACCGCGGAAGATTGCGCGCTCGTCCTCGAGGCGATCAGCGGCGCGGACGGACTGGACGCAAGCGCGATCGCGCCGCCATTCATCTCGAATCCGCGGCTGCGCGCGAGCGGCGTCAGGGTCGGTTATTTCAAGGCCGCGTTCGATGTGCCCGAGATTGATCCCGCGAACCGGGAGCGGACGCTCCACGGGACCAAGACGTTCGACGATGCCGCGCTCGAAGTGCTGCGAGGGCTCGGCGTCGCCCTGATCCCGGTGGAAATCCCGCAGCTCGCATACGACTCAATGCGAATCATTCTCACAGCCGAAGCCGCGGCGGCTTTCGACGCGCTCACGCGATCGAATCGTGACGAGCTGCTGGTGCAACAGACCCGCAACGACTGGGCGAACACGTTTCGCGTAGCGCGATTCATTCCCGCGGTGGATTACATCAATGCGAACCGTCTCAGAGCCCGAGCGATCGCGGCATGGGACGAGCTGTTCACGCACGTGGATGTCGTCGTCACGCCGACGGCGGTCGCCGGTTTTCCGCAGCTCGTCGCCACGAATCTCACGGGTCACCCGGCGGTGATTCTGCCTCACGGATTCCGGGCGGATGGGACGCCGGTTTCGCTCACTTTCCTCGGGTCACTTTTTGGGGAGGCAAGGCTCCTCACGGTGGCGGGCGCCTACCAGCGTTCCACGGATTTCCACCTGCGCCACCCTCCGATCTAATCGGATGCGCGCGGAGCTCGCCTGCCCACGAACGTTTATGTACGGTGCTCCACGCGAACTCTCGCGGCTACCTGATCAGGACGCCCGACTAAGCAGAGGTTCGCAGCTCCAGCGTTTTCTCCAACTCGCTCGGGTACGGCGCGGAGTAAATGTCCTCGCGCGTCCATGGAAGCTCCGCCGTCCCGTCTTCGTGCGGCTTGGACAGTAGAGTCTGAATGATGTTGAGCTTGGCCGAGTGAAAGCGCTCCGCGCCCGCGGACATGTAGAGTCTCCACACGCGGTATGTCCGCTCCCCGACCAACTCTATCGCCGCATCGCGATTTTTCTCGAGCTCGCGAATCCAGTGACGTAGCGTCAGCGTGTAGTGCTCCCGCAGTCCTTCGACATCGCGCAATTCGAGCCCGCTCTGCTCGGCGCTGGAAATGACGTGGGCCGCCGGGACCAGACGCGCGTCGGGGAACACGTACCGCTGAATGAACTCGCCCCTTTTCCAGATTCTCGCGGCCAGCCTGGACGCTATCGGCTCCCCGCGGGCCTGATCCACGCTCACCTCGCAATGGTTGAGGAACAGACCGCCGGGACGCAGAAGGGAATGCGCCCTCGCGAAGTAAGCGGGCTGCTCGTCGGCCGGCACGTGCTCCGTAACTCCCACAGAGGTGATCCTGTCGTACTGCTCTCCGGCGGGCAGGTCGCGGTAATCGCGCACTTCGACGCGGCACTGGCCACTCAGCCCTTCCATGCGGATGCGCTCGCGCCCCCAGGACGCCTGCGATTCGCTGAGCGTAATGCCCAGGGCCTCGACGCCGTAGTTCCTGGCCGCATAGCGAACCAGCCCACCCCAGCCGCAACCGATGTCCAGCAGCCGGTCGCCGCGCTTGAGGCGGAGCTTCCGGCAGATGTGCTCGAGCTTGTTCAGTTGCGCCAGCTCGATGCTCTCGTCGCCGGTCCTGAAGTAAGCGCAGGTATACAACATCATGGGGTCGAGCCACAGAGCGTAGAACTCGTTACTCACGCCGTAGTGAAATTCGATGGCCTGTGCATCGCCGCGGCGTCGCCTTCTCGTAACTGAATCCGAGACACGCTGGAAGCGGGTCTTGTGAATTTCGGGGTGATCGCCCGCGGGCAGCGCGAAGATCTTGGTCGCCAGCGCACGGATCGCGCGCGGATCGCGAAGTCGCCGGCCCACCGCGTCTCCAAGCGCGACCGCCGACTCCAGATCTCCTTCCACGTCGAGATCGCCGGATATGTACGCATCCACGATCGACAGCTCGTTCGGCGGAAGCAGCATGCGCCTGAGCGCGCCACGACGCGCAACCACAAGCGTGAACCGTGCGGGCTCGGCGCCTTCGGTGCGTTCTTCCGCACCCTCCCAGTAACGGACGTCGAAAGGCCGCTCGGCGGGCGGTCCGAACAGTGCCCGCACGACATCGCGTGCCGCCACAAGCCCGGCGTCCGCAGGATTCTGCATTATCGGCATGGGAGATTGGAGGAGCATAAAATGAACCGCTCCGAGACCTTGCCGCCGAGGGGTCGCAGCGCATAAAGCGCTGGCTTGCTTGACCTTCGCTCGATCGGAAGCTTTTGTTTACTGCCATGCCCAACCGTTCCGGCAGCGATGTGATGCCTCTGGTCGGCCGCGCAGCCGAGCTGTCGGCGCTGAATTCGGTGCTGGCCGCGACCGCGGAAGGCACAGGCAGCACGGTATTCCTCGCCGGCGAAGGGGGCGTGGGCAAAACGCGGCTCGTCGAGGCGCTGGCAGCCCGAGCGGCGAAGATGGGCTTCACCGTTGCGGTCGGCCGCGCTTACCCCGTGGAGACCGGTGTTCCGTACGCGGCGTTTGCCGACGCACTTGTCCCGGTGCTCCGCGCCATGGAGCCCGCTCAGCTCACGGTGCTTTCCCGCGGTGGGGCGGCGGAGCTGCGGCATCTCTTCCCGAGTCTCGGTCCGGACGGCGAGGGCGGACGCGCCACCGCCGGAGCGGATCCGTCGGAGCTGAAAGCACGCCTGCTCTGGAACTTCAGCCAGTTCATGGTTCGGTTCGCTGCCAAGCAACCGGTGCTGCTGGTGCTGGAAAATCTGCAGTGGGCCGATTCATCCTCGCTGGAGCTACTCCATTTCCTCGCGCGCCAGCCGCGGGAAGGCGCGCGAATCGCGGTGATCGGGACCTACAACGAATCCGAGCGCGATGCGAACGAGGCTCTGCGGATCACGGAGCAATCGCTCCTGAAGATTGGCGCGGTCTCGGTACATCGTCTCGAACCGCTCCGGGAGCAGCAGATAGGCGAGCTCCTGCACGAGAAGTTCGGCGTGCCGGCGACGCAGGTGGAGGGATTCGCAGCGCTGTTGTACGACTGGACCCGGGGCAATCCGTTCTTCATCGAGGAAACGCTTAAATCGCTGATGGACCGCGGCCGGCTTGTTGAAAGCGACGGGCGCTGGAGCGGCTGGGACACTGAATCGCTCGACCTCCCTGTCACCGTGCGAGAAGTTCTCGGCGCCCGACTCGACCGGCTCTCTCCCGACGCCAGGGCTGTTGCCAACTTCATCGCCGTAATCGGCACGCGCGCCCGGTACGAGGCGGTGCGGCTGGTTAGCGGGCTGGCCGAGTCGGAGCTGGTCAATGCGATTGACGAGCTGCGCTCGGCGCGAGTGCTGGATGAGGCGGGCAGGGACGACGGGCTGGCATACGATTTTGCGCACCCGCTGCTGCGCGAGGTCCTGTACACCGGGCTCGGTGGAGCGCGCGCGCGCCTGATGCATGCGCAAGTGGCGCAGTCGCTGGAATCGCTGTATGGGTTGACCGCCCCGGCGCATGCCGACGAGCTCGCGTTTCACTATGCTCGCGCGCAGTCGCGCGACCTGGCTCCCAAGGCCGTAAAGTATCTGACTGCGGCGGGGCGCACGGCGCTCGAGAAGTACGCCAACCGCGAGGCGGCTGATTATCTCGCTGCGGCACTGGAGCATCTCGATCGGGAAGGTGGCGAGGATCCAGGCGGAGAGCTCGTGACCACGCTCGCGCGGGCGCGGCAGCGACTTGGGCAGTACGACGGCGCGATGGAGCTCTGGTCGCGCGCCCTGTCCGACGCAGAGCGTCGTGGTGATCACGCACGAGAAGCTTCGGTGCGGCACCGTATGGGCCTGGCCTGCTACTGGACCGCCCGCTATTCCGAGTCGCTGGAGCATTACGCCGCGGCGCTCGGCGCGGCGGCGCACATTGCGGACCCGGCGATGAACGTGCGCATCCGCCTCGGCCGCAGCATTTGCGCGCAGGATCTGGGTCGGTTTGATGACGCTGCGGCGGATGTCAATGCCGCCCTCGCCGACGCGGAAACGGTGGGCAATCCCGCGCTCACCGCGCGGGTACATCGCGCATTTTTGCTGCTGCATGCGTGGGGCGGGGACATCGCTCGGGCGAAGGAACATGGCCGCAAGGCTGTCGCTCTCGCCGATGAAAGTGGTCAGAAGCTGCTGGGGTGGTCGGCCCACTGGGGGATGGCGATGTTGTCCGGACTGGACAGCGATGCTGCGGGCGTCGTGCACCACATCGGCGCGGCGTCGAAGCTGGCGGACGAGCTGAGATCACCCTTGCTTCCGTTATGGACAGCTGAGCTCTCGGTGCAGTACGCGTCCGGCGTTGGAAACTGGGAGACCGGAATCGCCACGGGCGAGCGGGCGATCGCGCTCGCGCGCTCTTTGGCGCAGAGAACACTGCTCCCGCGCCTGCTGGTATGGACTGGCACGATTCACCTATGGCGAGGCGATCACGCCAAGGCTCTGGAGATGTTCGAGGAGGCCTGGAAGGTTTCGGGCGCGGCGCGCGGTGCGGACCGCTCGGTGGACATACCGTCGGTGGTTCCGGCCCATCTCGGGATGGCCGCGTACCACCTCGCGACCCGGAATTACGCAGAGGCGGTAAAGGTTGGTGAAGCCGGGCTCGCGATCGCTGACCGTGCCGGCCACGTAGTTTGGGCGGTTCAGTGGCTGCTGCCCCTGATCACGGAGGCGGCCTTGTACAACGCCGATTTCGCGACAGCTGAGCGCCACAGCGCGCGGCTGCGCAGCGAGTCCAAACGGTTGCGCCACCGGCTGGCGGGGGCCTGCGCGTCGGCGAGCGAAGGATTGCTGACGTTGTTGCGGGATCGTGACCCAGCGGGTGCCGTCAAATCGCTCAAGCAGGCCGCCGAACAGATGGAGGAGCTCCAGTATCCGCACTTCGGCGCAAGAATGCGCCGCCAGCTTGCGCGCGCCCACTCGGAAGCCGGGAATCGCGAGGATGCGGCGCGCGAGCTCAGGCGGGCTCATGATCTGTTCGCGCGGCTGGGCGCTGCCGCGGAGCTGGACGCGACCCGCGAGCAGTTACGCATGCTCGGATTCCGGCCTCCCGCAAAGACTATCGGCGAAGGCGCCGCTGGACTCACCGCGCGCGAGATGGAAATCGCCCGCATGGTCGCCGGACGCAAGGCGAACAAGGAGATCGGTGCCGCGCTCAAGATTTCCGCTCGAACGGTGAGCACGCACCTCTCCAACATTTTCTCCAAGCTCAGCGTTGATTCACGCGGAGAGTTGGCTGACTACGTGCGGGAGAAGGGGTTGCTGTAGAAGGAATGGATCCCGACCGTCAGGCGGTCATGTCGCACTCGACCGGCGTACAGTCTGCCAGATACCTGGCCAGAGCGAGCGAATGCTGTTGGCGGTCCGAGGCGATCCTATCCGCCAGACGCGCGAGCACGGGGTCCCCCGCTCGTGCCCGGATCAGGCCGAAGACGGCACCGTCGCGGGCGGCATCATCCAGGAGGTGCGCGAGTCGGGCCGCAGCGTCATCACCGCGCCTGACCGCGTCTTGCGGTGCCGCGCGCCGATGCTGGTCGAGCTCGGCGTCAGCGATTGCGGGTGAGTACTCCACCACTTCCAGATATGACCGGAGCGCATGGAAGTGCTTCCAGCTGTCGTGCAGCTCCCGGGCGAGCAGCGCGGAGGCCACGGAGTCGGAGGCGAGGGCGGCGAGCAGGTGGCTCAAACCCACCGTTCTTCGCGCTGCCCTGAGGGCTGCCCGCCGGACCAGCATCATGAGGTCCGCGTCGGCCTTTGAAAAGGCTGCGTCTATCGTGCCCCAGTCAATCTCCGATGCCAGGGACCAGCTTTTATGAAGATTTGTCTCCCCGCTGACCGGCATGCCCATGCGCTGCTCCGTGATCATCTGGTACGGGGAGTATCGCTCCCGCCAGCGGCCGGGTGAATGCGCCGAGATACGTAGTAGCCGTAGCCGGTTTACGTATGTGCCACCGTGCTGAGAAAGTGAGGGCCCACATATTCCGTGAACGGGACGGTCATGACGTTCACGGACAGCGACGGGGGCGATTTTTTCGGCCGTCCTTTCTGGTAATGACCTCCAGTTCAGCGAAGATGGATTGACGGCGGTGTTTACCAGGTAGCGGTATGCCGCGGGGGAGTGGCGAAGAATGCATGGCGCGGCGAGATTCGATGATCGAGTGTCTCCGTGTTCACTCCGGGCACGTACATCAGTTCGCTCACTGTTCGCGAGAGCATCGAAACGCCATCGGTTTCGAACGTCCGACGCCGGAACAACGATACCGTTGCGAGGTAGCACCCTGATGGCCATTACGCGGTTGCGCAGCGCATTTTTCTTCGCCGTACCGCTGCTTCTGGGTGCTGCCGGGACGAGCTCTGCCCAGGCCGTGACGAGGTCCGCTCCGGACTCATTGAGCGAGCTCGCGTCGCTGATCGCTGAGGCGTCGCTCGTGAACGCGCGCGTCCCCGAGCGGCTTCACGCCTACCGCGCGCGCCTGGAAACGGAGATGTCGCTCGTCATCGTCGATTCGGGCGGGCGGGAACGTACCGCGCAGCTCGAGCAGGTTGCGAGCGAAGTGCGTTGGCGTGGCCGGCCCGACCGGTACGACCAGCGCGTGATCGGATATCGCAACCAGTCCATCGGCCCGTCGTTCTCCCTCATGAGCATCTTCGGCGGCTGGACCACACCGACGCTTTACGGCAACCGGCTGCGGCTCGGCGTCACTCCTGCCAGCGCGACCAATCGCGCCGTGAGCGAGAATGCGGCGACCCTCGCGATCCACCCGCTCGCGACCAACCGTGACGCGTACTACCTGTTCGGCGGCGGCGACACCGCGGTGACGTTTTTCTCGAATGGACGGCAAATACCCATCGCGCGCGTGACGGTCACGCCGCGGCCGGATGCGCCGGGCGATGCCGTGCTCCTCTCCGGCGAGATGTACATCGACGTTGAGCGAAAGCAGGTCGTGAGGGTCCGGGGCCGCCTGGTGGAAGTGCGCGACGGCAGGGCTACGATCAAATCCGGCAGCAGGATCCCGGGCGTGAGCGGAGCATCGTTCGTGGAACTGGTGAACGTCGAAGTCGAAGGAGACTATTGGCTGCCCGCATACCAGCGCACCGAACTGCAGGCGCGGATAGGACCGTTCGGAGGACTGCGCACCGTCGTGCGCATCGTCTCGCGGTTCCACGATTACCGGCCGAACGATTCCACATGGTCGGGCCCGGTCGCGGCGCCCGGTGTGAGGCACAATCTGACGTTCGCTTCATCCGCGCAGCAGCAGCGTTACGACGGGTGGACTCAGGCGATCGGCGCCGCGAGCAACGACGTGTACTACTCGGAGTTCGACGACGTGGCGCCGACGGAATGGGCCACCGGCGGCGCGGCCACCGGAATTCGATTCAGTCCCCGCTCGCTCGGCGAAGTGTTTCGCTTCAATCGTGTCGAGGGGCTGTTCACGGGAATCGCGCTGGCAAAAGACTTCCGCGATGCGTCGCCCGGACTGTCGGTGCGCGGGTCGGTGGGATGGGCGTGGTCCGAGCGCACCGCGCGCGGGATGCTCGGGGCGCAGCGCACGCGCGGCGGAACGACCACCGGCATCCGCCTCGAGCGCGCCTTGGCTCATACCAATGATTTTCAGCCTCCGCTCTCCTGGGGCGCGACGATGGCGGCGCTGCTCGGCAGCACCGACGACTTCGACTACCTCGACCGGCGTAGCGCGACGCTGTTCGTGAGTCAGGCTCTTGGATTGAAGCAGCGGTCAGTATTTCGGATCGAGGCGGGCCCTGGCTCCGATCACGCTGTGCAGCAGAACATCTCGCGTGGGTTGTTCGTCGCGGACGGCGAGGGGTTCGTGCCGAATCGCGGGATCAGGGAAGGCGACTATGTGCGCACCGTGGCATCGCTCGAGCTCAACCCCGACGTCAGCGGACTGTTCGTCGATCGTGGGGTGGGTAGCAAGATCCGGTACGAGAGGGCGGACGGTGAGCTTCGCTGGCAGCGGGTCGAGGTAGGTGGGGCCGCGCGCCGCGAGATCGGGCCGTTCCAGCTGTATGCCCGCGCCGATGCCGGCGCTTTGATAGGCGACCCCGTACCGCAGGCCATGTTCGAGATCGGCAGGAGCGAAGGGCTGCGGTCGTACGGCTACAAGGAATTCGCTGGCGATCGCGCGGCGCTCGGGCGCGCGGTGCTTGGATACACGCTGCCGTTCCTGCACGCGCCGATCCGGCTGCCTGGCCGCTTGATTCTACCTGGGCTCGCTCCCGGCTTTGCCGCCGGCATTCATGCCGGCTGGGCTGGCACGTCGGGCCCGGCCGCGGACGCCGCGCTGCTCGAGCTGGGTGCGACCGTCGATCCCGCTATGGGAGTGCTGGTCCCGCTATCGCGGCCGACCGACGGCGTTCGCGCGTCCGCTGAGTTTCTGGTGACGTTCTTCAGCGGTGCGCTGGCTGTCGGTGTAACGCGGCCGCTCGATCAAAGGGGACCATGGAAATTCACCGGCCGGATCGGACAGGGCTTCTGAACGCCTACGTCTGCTCTTCCGCCCCCGCGACCATGGCCCGCTCTTTTTCCGGCCGGTCGTCTCCCCAGATGAGCAGGAGACCCATTATGCCGTAAAGGGGCAGGTGGCCAAGGAGCTCTGACCATCCAAGGAACGGTAGCGTAAGGTTGAAGGGAACCCAGGCGAGCAGGATGAAAAGACGCACGAACACTCCGGACATCAGCAGCATTCCCAGCGTCAGCTCCAGCGTTCCCATGAGCACCACGAATGTGGCATCATCTATCTGATCCAGCCCGAGCGCGGGGAAAAAATTGAACTGGTGATCCGCGAGGAAGGCGACGCCCATCGGGACGTTCCATAGCTTTTCGGTGAATGCAAGGACGACGATGCTCAATCCAGTAAGCGTGCGAAGGACGGGGACGGCGTAGGGCGTAAGGCGTTCGTAGGGCTTGTGCAATTTCTCCATCGCCATGTCGAGCGAAAGCGGCCCGCGTCCACTCGCAAACAGAAAGAAGGCGATTCCGAGCAGGAAGACGTGCTCGGTCAGGCGCAGTGGCCCAAACAGGAATGCACCGCCCAGCCACGTGAGCGCGAGTACGACGGCGCCGACCCTCGTCAGAGCGCCGTACATGAAGCTCAGGCCCACTCCGATCTGGGCGAGGCCGAGCAGTCCGCCGACGAAGTGCCAGGGAAGCTGGAGGTTGGGTACGAACAGCCGCGCGTTCACGCCGCTCACCAGCAGGGTCACCCCGGCGTGGAGCCCGATGACGAGCGGCATCCACGACAGGAGTCGCTCGTAGTTCTCCCAGGTCATCCCCAAGGCCGTGGGGCCGGGTATGAGCGACCGGCGTCCGATCATACGCCGAACGAGGACGGCGACGATCGTCGTCGCAAGCGCGATACCCAGCGCGAACCACGTAACCGGCGAAACCGCCTGCTCGAACTGCACCGGGTATAACCGGTCGTCGAGAAACCAGCGCTCATGCAGCCAAAGGCCGTGACTCATGTGCTGCTCATCGATTACTCCTTTGCAACAGGTCCCGAAGCCTCGAATATGCGACGGCGGGACTTCGCTGCAAGGGTGGGCGCCGGGTAATCCGGGCTCGGGCCCGCGCGAGGATCCAGCGCGTCCCGTAATCCGTCACCCAGAATGTTGAACGCGATCACCGCAGCGGCGATCGCAAGTCCAGGATACAGCATCAGCCGTGGCGCGGAAAAGAGCAGCGGTCGCGCATCGTTCACCATTGTGCCCCAATCGGCATTGGGTGCGTGCACTCCGACGCCAAGAAACCCCAGCGCCGCGACGGCGAGCACCAGGTCACCCATCTCTATCGTCGCCAGCACCCCAACAGGGAGGAGCACATTCATCAGAACGTGATGAGTCATCACGTGATAGTCGCCGCCGCCGAGCGCCCGGGCGGCGAGCAGGAACTCACGCTCGCGCATGCCGATGACGAGTCCGCGAACGACTCGCGCGTAGCTGGCCCACCATACCGCGACGAGCGCGATCAGTACGCTCCTGAATCCCGGCCCGAGAATTCCACCGATCGCCAGGGCGAGGAGCAGGCTGGGCAGCGCCAGGAAAACGTCCACGATTCGCATCAGCACTTCGTCGACTATACCTCCGTAATAGCCTGCAACTATGCCGATCGGAACCGCAATCGCCACGATGAGGGCAGTCGCAACGGCTACGGTTCCCAGTGACGAGCGCGATCCCCAGATAATTCGACTGAAAAGGTCACGACCAAGATTGTCGGTGCCCAGAGGATGCGCGAAGCTCGGCGCTTCCAACCGATGCATCACGTCGATCGCATTCGGATCGATCAGCGGCAGCACTGGCGCAGTAAGCGCCAGGATCCCGGCAGCACAGAGCAACACGAGAGCCAGGATCGCCAGGGGATCGGCCGGGAGAAAACGACCTGGTCGCTTGTCGGCAGTATCAGCGAGCGACAGCGGCGCGCTCCTCCGATGAACCCAGTCGCACCCGCGGATCCAGGCTGGCATAGGCCAGATCGACCAGCAGGTTTGCCGACACGAACACGATCCCGACGAAGAGGATAAAGCCCTGAATCATGGCGTAATCGCGGTCGTGGATGGCGTCGACGATGACGGTTCCGATGCCCGCCCGCGCGAAGACTATCTCCACGATCACCGCACCTCCGAGAAGCCTGCCTACGCGCAGGCCGACCAATGTCACGACGGGGTTCAGCGCGTTGCGCAGGGCATGACGAACGTACACCAGGCGCCGCGAGGCTCCCTTGGCGCGGGCGGTGCGGACGTAATCCTCACCAAGCACATCGAGCATGGACGCGCGCGTCATGCGCGCCATAGCGGCGGCTTCCGCCAGGGCAAGCGTCATTGCCGGCAGCACTAGATGACTCAGGCCTCCAGTGCCGGCGACGGGGAAAAGCTTGAGCGTCACACCAAAAAACAGGATAAACATGTATCCGAGCAGAAACCCCGGGATGGACGTCCCCACCAGTGATACGATTCGCGACACGTGGTCGAGCGGTCCTCCCCGGCTAACTGCTGCGAGAACACCCAGCGGCAGCGCGATCACGATTCCGAGAAGCAGCGACGCCACTGCGAGCTCGACAGTTGCCGGCAGGTTCGTGACGAGTGTCCGCGAGACTGATGCACCGGAGCTATGGCTGGCGCCGAGGTCGCCCCGGACGGCGTGACCGAGCCAGCGGGCGTACCGGACGAGAAACGGGCGATCGAGTCCCATTTCGCTGCGCAAGCGGGTGACGTCCGCTGCGCTCGGCGGTTCGCCAGTCTGTCGTCGCAGGAGAAGCTCCGCAGGATCGCCCGGCGCAAGGCTCGCCAAGCTGAAGGCGAGCAACGAAAGCCCGAGCAGGACGGGCAGGAGAGCCGTCAGGCGCCGCAACAGGTATGCGCTCACGCGCGGAAACTCACCTCGCCAGCCACACGCTGCTCCAGCTCTGATAGAGCCTCGACGGATGCGGAACGAAACCCCGGACTTTCGAGCTCATGGCGTAGATGCGCGACACGCCTGCCAGCGGAATGGCGGCTACTTCTTCATCCACCAGGACGTGCATCGCCTCCGCCGCCGCTTTCTGCGCTTCGTCACGGTCCACACTGACGAGTGACCGCTCTACCAGCGAGTCGAATCGCGCACCAGCGGCCATGATCGGGGCGCTGCGCACATTCGATTTAGAATACCAGCGCAAGGCAAGAAGGAATGCGGGATTGGCGTCGTTCTGATTCGGCACCTCGATGTCGAGGTCGAAAGTGCCGCTGTTCAGCCTGCTCTCGTATGCCGCCGCGTCGAGATCCTCGATTCGTACTTCGATGCCCACTTCCGCGAGTTGAGCCTGGACGTACTGGGTGACCGAGCGATCGACCGCGCCCGGCTGTGCGATGAGAGACAAAACCAGCGGGGCACCGGCCCTTTGGCGCGTTTGCTTGCCGGTTGCCGTCCAACCGGCTGAGTCGAGTAATCGCCGTGCGCGAGCGGGGTCGTATGGGACGCCTCGCACCAGCGATGCGTGCCGGCCCAGCACCGAGGGAGGGTTTACGGTGCTGACTTCAGCGGCCAAGCCATCCATCACCTCGCGCACTAGAGCCGTGCGATCGATCGCCATCGCGACGGCGCGCCTGACGGCGGGATCCGACATACGCGTATACGGAGCTTTCCCGCGGGTCGCTATGTACATGAGAATTACGGCGCCGGGTGGCGCAGCTACGACCTTGATCCCCGACGTCTGCTCGAGGTTTGCCACCATGCTTCGGTTGACGTCGAAAATCACGTCCACGTTGCCCGCTTTCAGCGCGAGGGCGCGAGTGTAGTCATCAGGGATGAAGCGGAAGATCAAGCGCTGAAGCTTTGCCTTGTCTCCCCAGTATGCGTCGTTGCGCTCCACCGACAAATGGCTGCGCGGGACATACTCCCGGAACTGGAAAGGCCCGGTACAGATAGGAAGAGTGGCGCCGTCGCTGGAGTCGGCGACCACTGCATACGTCATGTGCACCATCTGCTCGAGCACTCTCAGATTCGGCCGCATCGGACGGATGTCCAGAGTGCTGTCGTCAATAATCCGCACCGATTGGTCGGACAGAAAGCTGTACTGCGTCTTGTCCTTGATGCCCCGCTCGAGCGTGTACTTGACCGACGCCGCGCCAAGTTGCCCGCCACCGTGGAAAGTTGGGTCGCTACGGATCGTAAAGCGGTATGTGTTGTTCCCACGGTACTCCCACTTCCTGGCAAGCCACGGCTCGATGCCGAAATCAGATGTGAGGCGAAGCAACGGCTCGCATATCCCGGCGTTGAGCGGATACCTCCCCAGTCGCTCGCGATTCAGTCTGAGACCGAACTCGTCGCGGCCAACGGCGATGACCAGGCTATCGCCGGAAAGGTCAGCCCCGGAAGAAGAGCCGCCACTGTCGTTTCCGCCGCAGGCGACAGCGAGGAGCCAGGCAAGAATGCCAAACATCCTGGCGCCCCGCGGGGAATCCCCGGGCGTCATTTGAAAGCCATCGTCATCGCGGCCTGGCCAAGGCTGATGCCGCCATCATTGGGAGGCACGACATTGTTGGTCCACACACGCATGCCGGAAGGCGCAAGGAACTCCAGGACGTCGCTGAGAAGCATGTCGTTCTGAAAGACGCCTCCGGAAAGCACGGCCGTTCTCACGGAATGCGCGCTGGCGATTGTCTCGAGGCCATTCGCGATTCCCACAGCCAGCCCGCGGTGAAACGCACGCGCGATGTCGGCATCCGCAATCCCTTCCTTCCGGAATTCCATTACGGCTAGTAGTGCCGGGCGAAAATCCAACTCTCCGTTCGCGAACGGCATGTCCATGCGAACGGTTGCCCGACCCCTTCTTGCGAGGCTCTCGAGCCACGTCGGTGCCTGACCCTCGTAGCTCGACTCGCGGACAAAGCCGAGGAGCGCCGCGACCGCATCGAACAGGCGTCCGGCCGATGTGCTCGCGAAGCAGCGAATGTCGCGCTCCAGCAGCGCGCGGGCCTGGGCATACCGGTCGGGGAAAAAGAAGGGCTCGCGAGTCAAGTCAATATCATCGCCCACCCCCGCCTCTGCTATCAGGCCGGCCGCCGCCTGCACCGGAAAGCGGGCGGCGGCATCACCGCCGGGTATCCTGGCGCTCCGAAGATGCCCGACCCGGTCCAAACCTCGCACGATGCTACCGACGAAAAACTCACCGCCCCAGATGGTTCCGTCGTCGCCGAACCCGGTGCCATCGAAGGCGGCACCGACGACCGGCTCGTCAAACGCTCCCCGCTCCGCCAGGACGCTGGCGATGTGAGCGCGGTGGTGCTGCACGGCCAATCGCCGGCCACAACGCAAATCGAGCGCGTGCGCCGCCGAGAAGTATTCGGGATGCAAGTCGTGAACGACGCAAAGACTGTCCCGGTTCACCCCATACATCGAAATCAGGTCGTCGATCGTTTCACGAAATGCCTCGGCGGCACCCAGGTGCGAGAGGTCGCCAATGTGCTGGCTCATGACCGCCTCGCCGTTGACGACGAGGGTGACAGTGTTCTTCATATCCGCGCCCAATGCGAGCGTTGGTGCGTCGAGGTTCATTCGCGCAACTCTTCGCGGTGCGTACCCTCTGGACCTGCGAAGCAGGCAAAGACCACCGGCGCCAATCCGCGCGACGGAATCGTCGACTCGTCGCGCGATCCGTCGCTCACCAATCAGAAAAACGTCGGCTATGCCAGCGAGTTGGCGGAGCGCGTCGTCATCCCGGTACGCGATAGGCTCGCTGGAGCGGTTCGCACTCGTCATCACGAGCCTGTCCGGCGCGCCTTCGGCGAAAAGGAGAGAATGAAGCGGAGTGTATGGCAGCATTACGCCGAGCTCGCTGGTGTCCGGCGCCACCCCGGCGAGGTTTACCAATGCGTGGCCGAGCACTATCGGGCGGGCGGAAGAGCAAAGCAGATCTTCCGCCTTTTGCGTGAGTTCGATCGTTCGACGCGCCGCCTCGCCGTTGCGCACCATTACGGCAAAGGGTTGCTCCTTTCTGAATTTTCTCTCACGCAAAGTCGCCACCGCGGAAGCGTTGCCCGCGTCACATGCCAGATGGTAGCCGCCGATCCCCTTGATCGCGACGATCAATCCCGATGTGAGCATGGGCGCGACGTCGCGAATCGCATCTCTGCCGCGAGCGATCGTCGTCGCTCCATCGTGGAGCTGGTAGTCCGGCCCGCAGTACGGGCACGCAACGGGCTGGGCATGGAAGCGCCTGTCTTCGGGATCATGGAATTCACCGGAGCAAGCCTCGCACATCGGCCACTCACGCATTGTCGTCGAGCTGCGGTCGTACGGTAGCCCCTCGACGATCGAGAAACGGGGACCGCACGCCGCGCAATTCACGTACGCATAGCCCGCGCGCCGATTCGAAGGCTCCAGCATTTCCGCGAGACACTCTGCACAGGCCGGGAGGTCCGGACTGATGCCGGCCGTCGGACCGAAACCACGTTCACTATTCGCGATGATGAAGGTCGTGAACGGTCCGGGTTTCGCGCCCGTGACCTCTACCGCGTCTATTCCGGCCGCGTCCGGCGCGCACGCCACCAGATCGCGCGCGAATGCCGCCAGCGATTCCCGTCTGCCCTCGGCGTGGATACGCACGCCATCGGCGTCGTTCAACACCCACCCGGTCAGGTCATGCTCACGCGCGATTCGGAATACGAATGGTCGAAAGCCAACGCCCTGAACTACGCCGCGAATCCTGAAGGACTGCGCGGAAAGCTCACTCAAGGTTCAGCGACCGTGCAGCCGCGCCCCTGCCAGCCGATCTGTACGACGCGCCCACGCTCGACGAGCACCGGGATTGTGCGCTGCCCATTCGCAAGATCGATCATGCGCCGCCTGGCCTCGACATCGATTTCGACGTCGTACTCCACGAAGTCCCGCCCTTCCCACAGCAGCTGCTCCCGCAGCTCGGCCGTGTACTGACAGCCTGCGCCGCCGTAGAGTTCGACCTCGACCGCCTGGGATTCACGCTCCGGCTTCATTGGTTAATCACATCAATCGCATCGCGCAGCACGTGATAGATCGACGCCTGCGCCTCCTGAATGCGTGGCACGTAATCCGAGCGCACTATGACCGGAAAATCGGCCAGCCCACGGCGGACTATCTCTCCTCCGTCGTATCCCAGCAGCGCGACGACCTGAATCCGGCGCCTCTTGGCTTCCTCCAACGCAGCCATAATGTTTGCCGATCCGCCACTGGTGGAAATAACGACGATGATGTCGTTCGGAGCCGCGAGCGCGATCAACTGGCGCAGAAAAATGGCGTCGGCGCCGATATCGTTGGCGATCGCGGTAATGCTGGCTGCTTCCATTGAGAGTGAGACGGCGGGGATCGGGCTCAGACCTCTCGGGTGGGCAATGCAGTCGATGGCGAAATCATTGGCGTCGGTGGCGGAGCCACCGTTTCCCAGAACGATGACCTTGCCACCGGCACGCACTGCCGCCGCGATCGCGGAAGCCGCCTCGGCGATCGCCGAGGATTGCTCCGATGCAACCTGCTCGCGAAGGTCCGCCGTATCCGACGCCTTGATGCGAATCGACTCGGCGACGCTCTCCAGCAACCCAGTCAGCTCCTGGCGTTCACGTCCGAGGTACGGGTACAGAAATCCAGCGTCACCCACATCGTGGCCCATCTCTCCATGCTCGAAGAAGACGTGAACTGTCTCCCACAGTGTGTGGTACACGATCTCCATGATCTCCTGGTCGATGAACGCGTCGGGAGATGGTGGGCCGAACGAAAAATCTGCGTCCTCACCGGTCAGGGCGAGCGTCAGCACACCGGTTGCCCTGAGTTCCGCGAGCACTTTCGCTATCTCGACGTCGCCCCCAGCGGGGGCGAAGCCCATGGCGATGTCCGCAGGGCGCGATACAGCTGGGGCCCATTGGGTGAATGCAGTCGAGAGGTCGAGCGCGGCAAGCGCGCGCTTGCCGACGATCACCGGGTGAACGAATTCCACGGATACGTGCTGGGCATCGGTAGCATATGCTCCCCGTCCGAACGCGAGCAACCTTCCGCCTGCGAGAAAGCGCGCCGCGATTTCCTTTGAAGCAACTGCCAGCCGGAGGGATTCGCGCGTGAAAAAGGCTTCCGAGAACGGATTGCGCGCGAGCAGCGCCTCAGTGACGGCATCCGTTGACCGCGCCGCCACGGTCATGACCTGACGCGAGCCGCGCCGAGCACGCCATCGGTCACGTCAGCAGATTCGCGGGAGCGGGTCGCCGACGAGCATGTCTACCACCCGGGTGCCACCGTACGCCGAGAAGGAAAGCACCGTACTCGCCGGATCAGCGCGGACCTC
>JACDCY010000027.1 GCA_013817305.1 Gemmatimonadaceae bacterium
CCCGGGGCAACGGCGTTCCGCTGGAGATAGACCGCGGCTCACCGCCGAGCGCGACGCCGATTTCGGTGGCCCAACTGTCCGCTGCCGCAGCGGCGATGGCACCGGCACCGGCGGCGAGCCAAAAATCCGAGGGCGCAACGAGCGATCCGGCGGCAGCGAACGCGAACACGCCCCCGTTCGAGAGCACCTGGACCGCGTCCCTCTTACCGGACTTCGCAAGCACGCTCCGCGTCAGCTCGTGTTTGCGCGTGGCGCCGAGCGTGGACAGTGCCGAGGTCAGCGTAAAGAAGACCACTAGGATGATGCCCCAGCTCCAGCCTGCGGCGACAGCCACAGCGCCAATGATCGCCGCGGCCGCTCCGCCGGAGCCGGACAGGAGCCGGGCGCGCGCGGCTACGGTAATAACAATCGCGCCGAGCAGGGCGCCGAAGAGAGTTTGGAGGAGCATGAGCCTATCAGCGTTGATGCGTGTTCCGGCGCAGGTTAGCTTGGGCGCTCCCGATAGACGTGCCCATTTCCGCGATAATGCCAGTTACAGTCGACGCACTCCTTCCGCTCAGCCTTCTCGAATCCGTGCGCGGCGCCGACACGCCCGAGGACGCGGAGGCCGAATATGTCCACGAGCTGCGGAACAAGCGACTCGGACTCAGCGACACAGTCTACGCCGAGATCCAGCGCTATACCGAGGACGCCAAGAAGAATCGCAGGGTCGGAAACGAGAAAGCGGTCGCAATTGCGACGCTGATTGGGCGCCGGCCAGACGCCGATATGGTGTTTCGAAGCGCGGGGACGCGCCTTGCCAGGCAGATGTACCTGTCAGTCTCGGCGCCCCGCCGCGCATTTCTCCGCTTTCTGCCCTCTTTCATATCGCGGCCTCTCGCCCTCGGCGCGGGGCGCAGAGTGGCGAAGCGTTATCTGAACGGGTCGCTGAGCCGCGTCGGGGGATATGTGATGCTCGCGGTTCCCGAATCCGCCACGGCGGGGACCGGACCCCGCGGCGTAGGATGCACGTTCTACGAAGCCTGCTTCGGGGAGCTCCTGAGGTCGCTGGTGGACGGCGGCGGAGCGATCGAGCACGTCCGGTGCACCGACCGTAACGAAGGAAGCTGCGAGTGGAGAGCGGAGTGGAGATAGGGCTGCATTCCGGGTGCGACGGGCTAGCGCGGTATGCGTTGTCTGTTTTCCCGTTGTCCGTTGTTCCGTACCTATTTACTGCACGCGGCTCGCACTTTGGCGCGGAAGCCGCAGAGCATTCGGCGCGTGTCTATGGTGGCAACGCTCAGTTTGTCCCATTCACCCTGAGGAAGGACGCCGTAATCGCGTGCGAGTTGGAGCTGGTATTGGAGCTCAGAACTCGATTTGATACTGATCTCAACGAAACGGGCGAGTTCGGGTTGACTGACGGCTCCGCAACCTTCCACAATGTTGCACGCAATGGACTCCGCGGCAGTCGTCATTTGCGCTCGGAGTGACGCGTAGCCAGTTCGCGGAAAACGGTTAGTTGCTGCCCTGACGTCCAGCGCGAGTGCGTGCGCCATGCTCCAGACGCGTAGCTTGCGGTAGTCTTGCATGCAGAACGGAACGCAGAGAGATACTTTCGCCCAGAACCGGAAGATTTCCCTCTAACTCAAAGGAACGCGCCGCGAAGCCGCAGTACCGCTTCAAACGTCCTAACGGACTACGGCTGGACGGACAACGGACACCGCGCCCCATCCCTCCGCCGCCATTCTCTATCCTTTTTTCCAGTCACATCCCTCAATGCTGACCCCCCAATCCCTCCCCTCCATTCAAAACGCCATCAGCGAATCCGGCGTCGACGGCTGGCTGATCTTCGATTTTCACGGCCTCAACCCGATCGCCGCCGGAATGCTGCGCCTGGAAGGAATGACGACCCGTCGGCTGTTCGCGTTCATCCCCAGCGAAGGGCAGCCCATCGCCATCTCGCATGCGATCGAGCAGGGCCCGTGGAAGCACTGGCCGGCCGAGTGGAAGAAAGTGGAGTACAGCGGTTGGCGGGTCCTCGAATCCACTCTCGCGGACATCGTCGGCGGGAAGCGAGTCGCCATGGAGTATTCGGCCGGCGACGCCGTACCATATCTCGATCGCGTGCCAGCGGGAGTCATCGAGATGGTCCGCGCGGCGGGTGCCACGGTCGCATCGTCGGCCGATCTGGTCACGCGCTTTTACGCGGTCTGGAATCCCGAGCAGCTCGCTTCGCACCAGCGCGCGGCGGAGACGATCGCAAGGATCGCGCACGAAGCGATGGCGCTCGCCGGCGAGCGGTCGAAAGCCGGCTCACCGATGAAGGAGTACGAGCTGCACCGCTGGATCCTCGACGAGTTCGCCAAGGAGGGCTTGGAGACCGATCACGGACCCATCGTCGCGATTGGGCCGAACGCGGCCAATGCGCACTACGAGCCGACCGCTGGCGAATCGGCGTCGATCGATCGCGGCGCGATCCTCCTCATCGACCTCTGGGCGCGGGAGCCGGGAGGAGTCTACGCCGACCAGACCTGGATGGGCTCGCTCGGCGATCCGGATGAGAAGAGCCTGAAGGTGTGGGAGGCAATCCGCGATGCGCGCGACGCTGCTGTCGCCCTCCTGCGCGAGCGCATCGGCAGCTCGGCTCCCGTGCGCGGGGGCGAAGTGGACGACGCCGCACGAGCAGTCATCGAGCAGAGGGGGTTCGGGCCACAGTTCATCCACCGGACCGGACACTCGATCGACCCGCGCGACCTGCACGGCTCCGGTCCCCACATCGACAACCTCGAGACGCGCGAGGAGCGCACGCTCCTGCCCGGCGTCGGCTTTTCGATCGAGCCGGGGATTTACATCAAGGCAGAAGTGGGAATGAGGACCGAACTGAACGCGTTTATCGGGAGCGAGCTCATCGTCACGCCGGCGGAAATCCAGAGGGATCTGATCATCGTGTGACCGGGCGATTGGTTATCGCCGGCCATAGTGCCTTGTCTTCGCCGCCGAGTCCGTACAGCCCGAATTTCCGGATGCCCAGCCGCCGCGCATCGCGCACGAGTTCGGACACGAGCACAGCGTCGTTCACCCAGACCTCTCCGCGCCCGGGGGCGCGCGCCCGCAGCGTGCGGCTTGATTCGTCGCGCACGAGGTCCACGCCCCAGTCGTTTGCCGCGGCAACGGCTTCGTCAAAGGAAACGCGCGCCCGCGGCTCGCCATCGCGCCACAGGTAGCCGTCCGCGGGGATCAGCAGCATTACCCGGTGCGCGCCGATCTCGGCCGCGCGCGCTCCTACCAGCGCCGACATTCTGTCCCGCGGCGTCACGGGACCGGGCGAGGCAACGTCGAGCTCCATTCGCAGCGCAAGAAAATCGGTGAGCGGTCCGAGGTGTCTTCCAGGGTAAGCAGCGGTGTCTGCGACAGGGATCACTATGCCAACTGGCGCTATACCGTTCGCGCGCGCAGCGTCGCCTAGCGTCGCGACGAGCGCGACGAGGGCGCTTGCGTCTCGAGGTCCGAGCAGCCTGAAGTCGAGCAGCATTCCGTCGTATCCGCCCGACATGGCGAGACTGGTGGCCTGCTCGGCGAAACGGTCACGCCCGTCAGGCTGCGCCATCGTGGCTCGCAGGATATCCGGCCTGTAGCCGTCCGGGCTCGAGTTTCCGGTGATCATGAGCTCGCGGTCGCGCTCCGGAGGGAGAGGGCCGCGCTCGCGACACTGCTCGATCACGAATGTCACGGGGTTCGGAGCAGCGCAACCAACTGCCACCGGGTGAATCGCCGACAGCTCGATGACGCGCTCGCGGGCGGCTTCGCTCGATCCGGGGAATGCCACGAACGTCCACTCATCGGACGCGGGCGGCGCGGATCGCAGGAGCGCGCATCCGCACGCGGCAAAAACGGCCAATCCCCCCGCAAGCGTTCGCGCGCGCCGGCGCAACCTCGCGCGCCCCGAAATTTCAGCCGCTTCGGGTATCGTTTGTGCGTTAGCGTTCCTCAATGGCAATCGATAGCTCTCGGCCGCGCTTGGCGGCGTTCGCAGCGCTGGTTCTCGCGCTGACTTCGTATGGATGTTCGCGGGGAGAAGAGCCCGCGTACGCGAAGACCCCCAGCGCCGGCGGTCCCCGCGCAACGATCATCGCCGTTCCCGCGGAGCCGTACCGCCCGATCGCGGTCGCCAATGGCGCACGGCTCGGCGGCACCGTCCTGTATACGGGCGCGCACCTGCCGGACTCGACGGTGACTCCGGGCCGCGATCAGAATGTCTGCGGCGCGGCCATCCGCGTGCCTACTCTGGCTTTGCAGGACAGCACGCTCGCCGACGTAGTCGTGTGGCTGGCGGACATCAGAACGGGACGTCCGCTCCCGGTGTCGAGGCGGTACGAGCTCGTCGCGGAGAAATGCGGCTTCACGCCTCGCGTGCAAACCGTCGCCGCCGGCGGCACCCTCAACGTGAGGAACGACGACGCGGTGATTTACAGAAACCACGTCGTCGATTCGCGCACCGGTGAGACAGTTACCGAGCTCCCCTTTACCGACGCGGGGCAGGTGATTCCGCTCGACCGTCAGCTTGCGGCCCCCGCGCTGCTCGAGGTCAAATCGACGTCCCATCCGTGGATGCGGGCCTGGGTAGCGACGTTCGATCATCCGTACTACGCGGTGACCGGGAGCGGAGGCCGATTTGCGATCGATGCGGTTCCACCAGGCACCTACACGCTGAAGGCTTGGCACCCTGCGCTCGGCGTTACGACTCATCCCGTGACCATTGGCCCGGCGGGCGCATCCGTCTCGCTCAAATTTGGCGATCCGGCGTCGGCGGCCAGTCCGGCTACGGGCGCGCAATGACCCGATCGATCGCCATCGCGAGGAATAGCAGCGCGAGATAAAGCAGCGAGAACCGGTACAGCCACCAGGCGATACCCTTCCATTCAGCCGTCGCGCGCAACTTCAACACCGCACCCAGGAACACGGCGTTGAGGATCGCGGCGCTGCCCAGGTACAACCAGCCAAGCGCGCCGAAAGCTACCGGCAACACCGTGAGCGGGATCAGGATGAAAAGGTACCAGAGCATCTGATCCATGGTCTCGCGCTCGCCCCACACCAGCGGCGCCATCGGCACTCCGGCATTGCCGTAGTCCTTCTGCTTGAGCAGAGCAAGCGCCCAGAAGTGCGGTGGTGTCCAATAGAAGATGATGGCGAACAGAAACAGCGCCGTCAGGTCCACCTCGTTCGTGACTGCTGCGTACCCGACCAGAGGCGGAAACGCGCCTGCTGCTCCCCCGATGACGATGTTCTGCGGGCTCGATCGCTTCAACCAGCGCGTGTAGATGAACACGTAGAAGTAAAAGCCGCCCAGCGCGAGCAGCGCCGTGAGCACATTGGCGAAGCGCGCCAGCAAAAAAGTTGCGGCAGTTGCCAGGGCGATGCCGAAGGCGAGCACGGCCGCAGGTGACATTCTCCCTGAGGGAATCGGGCGAAGCTTCGTGCGCGCCATCGTGTCGTCGATGTCGCGGTCGAAATACATGTTGACCGCGTTGGCGCCACCCGCCATCAGATATCCGCCCACGAGTACCACGACGAGCAGCGCGACGGAGGGGCGTCCAGCTACGTACATCGGCGCTACGGTGGTCACGAGCAGGAGCAGGATGATGCGCGGCTTGGTTAGCGCGAGCAGATCCCGCCCGAACGAGCTGATCGCCGACGTCATGCACGCTCCGGTTCGCGCGCGACCGCGGCGAACACGAACACCACGAGCCACACGAGGGTTCCGAGCGCCTGGTGCAGGACTCGCAGATACAGCGGGAGTCCCGACTCCACCATCACCGCGGCAACGAGGATCTGCGCCAGTGCCGTAGCCAATGCGATTCTGGCCCACAGCCTGGTGCCTGGAGGCTCGCTGCGCTTTCGCAGCGCCAGCACCATCCCGAAGAGATGGAACAGCAGGGCGATTGCGAGAATGCGGTGGCCCGCTTGGACGATGAGCGGGGTCCCGCTGACGGCGATTTCGCGACAGTGTGGGAACCCGACGCACGAGGCTGCCGCACCGGCAACGTTCGCCGTCGCCCCTCCCATGAGGACCGTTACGATCGCGATGATCGCGGCCGCGGTCGACGCCCGGACGGTTCGCGCGGACGTCCCCGGTCGAGCCTGCTGACCAGCGAGCAACCGGCTCCTTACCGCCGCGAGCGCCAGCGCCGCGATCAGCGCCATCGCCAGCGCGAGGTGGATCACGACCGCCGCCGCGTGCAACTCCAGCTTCACGGTCGCCGCGCCGAGCAGCGCGGCCGCGACGACGAGCAGTGCAGCCGCGCCTGCCGGACGAACGACACCGCCGCGTCCCGCAATCCCCGGCGATCCACGCGCGCGCCACGCGGTGAAAAGCAGCGCAAGTACCGCGAGCGTGAGGGCCGCGGCGACGTACCTGTGCGTGACTTCTATGACGAGGTCGGTTCTATCCAGCGGCGGAAACCACTGACCATGGCACCGGGGCCAGTGGTCGCCACACCCCATTCCGGAGCCCGTGATCCGGACGACCGCGCCGAGAACCGCCTGCAGGTACGCGAGCGCGAGCGCCGCGTACGCGAGCCGCGTCAGTCCGGGAGCGCGCGCCAAGTCGCTACGAGCAGTGCGGCGAGTCCAATCGCTGGCAGCAGGGCCCATCCGATTTCGAGCTCCCGGGTGGACGACGGACCGCTGGCGGGCGTCCCCGAACGGCGGTCCGGCCCCCACCGCATCCCTCCGCGGCGCGACTGCTTCCTCCGGTCGTCGGGGTAATCTCCGGCCGCGCCCGTCAGGGCGGACTTGATCAGAAGGCCGTGGGCAATGGCGCACGACAGCGCGGCAGCCCAGAAAATGATGTGCGCCAAAGAGGGGCTCATGGCAGGAAGGTACTCGCCGCCCATGCGCCTTTGCACTACCGTATGTCGCCATGAACTCCTCCAACGCTGAGAGATCGGACCTCCCGCGCACCATCGGGCTTTGGTCTGCAGTAGCGATACTCGTCGGCTCCGTCATCGGATCCGGAATTTTCCGGTCGCCTGCCGCGATCGCCGAGCGTGTGCCGAGCGCGACCGGCATCATGCTCGTCTGGATTGCCGGCGGCGCGTTCGCGCTCTGTGGCGCACTGACTGTCGCAGAGCTTGCCGCCGCTTATCCGCGCAGCGGCGGGCCGTACGTCTATCTGCGCGAGGCCTGGGGCAAGCTCCCGGCTTTCCTGTATGGCTGGGCCGAGCTCACGATCATCCGGGCTGCCGCACTGGGCGCGATCGCGACGACTTTCGCCGAGTACTTCATGCGGGCGCTTGGCAACGACCCGGCTGTAGCGCCTTACTCGGACCAGGTGCATTACGTAGCGGCCGCTGCGATCCTGATCGTTGGAACGCTCAATTACTGTGGCGTGCGATGGGGCACGTTGCTGCAGAACACGACGACGATCGCGAAGTACGGCGCGCTGCTCGTGATCATAGCCCTCGCCTTCGCGGTGGCGCTCGGAGGGGATGCGACGGCGACTGCCGCGCCCGTAACCGCCGTTGCGGGAGATGCGACTGTTTCGATCGGCGCCTTTGGCCTCGCGCTCGTGTCGGTGCTGTGGGCTTACGATGGGTGGGCCGACCTGAGCAAGGTTTCGGGCGAGGTGAAGGATCCTCAGCGCGTTCTGCCGCGTGCGATCATAATCGGGACCGTCGCCGTGATCGTCGTGTATCTGCTGGCGAACCTCGCATACCTGTCCGTCCTGTCGGTCGACGGCATGCGCGCTTCGCGGCTCGTGGCCGCTGACGTGGCTTCGAAAGCGATGGGGCCTTCCGGGCTCGCCTTCGTGGTGGGCGCCGTGATGATCTCCACGTTTGGGACCCTCAACGGGTCCCTGCTGACCGGCCCGCGCGTGTTATTTGGAATGGCCGAGCACGGATCGGTGTTCAGCCGCCTCGGGCGTATCCATCCACGGTTCCAGACCCCGCACGTCGCCATCGCCACGGCCACGATCCTTGGCGCGCTTTTCGTGCTAGTCGGGACTTTCGAGAACCTGGCGGATGCGTTCGTGACCGCGATCATACCTTTTTATGCCTGGGCGGTCGCGGGGATCTACCTGCTCCGGCGGCGGCCCGGGTACCAGCCGCCCTTTCGCGTTCCTGGCTATCCGGTGGTTCCGGCGCTGTTCATCGCGGCCACTATCTACTTGCTGGGCAACGCCTTGCTCGATCCGGGCAGTCGCCTGGCGACGATGGCAGTCTTCGGCGCGATTCTCCTCGGGGTTCCCGTTTACTACCTGACCGGCGGGCGGAGCCGATCCGCGTGACCGAGATGGTACGAATTCGTCATTGCACGCCCCATCGGCGCGGCCGTACCTTAACACGCGCTTTGAATCCTCAGTTGCGTTTTTCATAACCCGCATCTTCCTGATCCGCCCCCCGCAGTCCCCCACAAGGAGTTCGTTAATGAGAACAGGTCGTCTGTCGCTTACGGCCGCCATCGTCGCGGCATTCTCTCGCAGCCGCCAGTCCCAAAATGGCCCCCATATGCTTGCAAAGCATTCGGTTCTCGGCTTCGCCGCGCTTCTGGCGTTGGCGAGCGCTCTCCCTACGCGCGCAGCAGCGCAGGGCGTGACGACCGGCGGCATCGCCGGCACAGTGACGGATAACGCCGGCCGGCCCGTCGCGGACGCCCAGGTCGAGCTTCGCAATCCCGCATCGGGCAGCAGCATGGGAACTACGACACGAAGCGGCGGCCAGTACCAGATGCTCGGCCTGCTGCCAGACGGCAATTACATCCTGACCGTTCGTCGGATCGGGTTTGCGCCCGCGCAGCGAAGCCCGTTGCGCGTCACTCTCGGACAGACGAGCCGTGAAGACGTCGTGCTCGAAGCGCAGGCCGCGGTGCTCGAAGGTGTGATGGTAACCGGCACCAGAGACCCGATCATCAACGCTACCAAGACGGGTACCAGCACTACGGTTTCCGATTCGGCGCTCGCGCGACTGCCCACGCTGAATCGCAACTTCCAGGATTTCGTACAGCTGGTGCCGCAGGTTTCGACGGCTGGAGCCGTGGGGCTTTCCGGTGCCGGGGTAAACCTTCGCCAGAACGTCATCCAGATCGATGGCGCGCAGTCAGGCGACATGTTCGGTCTCGGGACTTCAGGCCAGCCGGGTGCTCAGGCGAATGCCAAATCGATCCCGCTCGACGCAGTAAAGGAGTATCAGGTGCTGCTGTCGCCGTTCGACGTGCGCCAGGGCAACTTCGGCGGATTGCTGATCAACGCGGTGACGCGCAGCGGCACCAACGCTCTGCGCGGCAGCGTATACTACTATACACGCGACGAGGGGCTCACGCGCTCCCAGCCATACCTGAACGACTATTCGCAGCAGCAGTACGGCGGCACGCTCGGCGGGCCGATCCTGCGTGACCGGCTGCACTTCTTCGGCAGCGGCGAGGTCCAGCGCCGCAAATCGCCGACCGCAGGTTCGTACATTGGCGCGCCCGATCAGTATGTCTCCCAGGCCCAGATCGACGACATCGCCACGCGCATCGCCGCGTACGGGTTGACCGAGCCGGGAACGGGTGAGCAGCTGCAAATCGAGAATCCCACCGGGAACTTCTTCGGTCGCATCGATGCGAATCTGCCGTTTCGGACGCGGGCCGTGTTCCGCCACAACTATGCATCCGCCGACCGCACGAGCTTCGGACGCGGCAGCGCCACTCTGGCCAGTCCGAATTTCGCGCTGACGTCGAACCGATACCTGTTCAGTAGCGTAACGAAAAGCACCGTGGCAGAGTTCATAACGAACCTCCCGCGCGGCCTGTTCAACGAGTTTCTGCTCAATCACTCGACGACGAAAGACTTTCGCACCGTGCCGGTGAATTTCCCGCAGATTACCGTCCGCGGCATCACCCGCACGGACAATCCGGCACAAACGGCGAACTTCGTGTTGGGCACGGAGACTTCGTCCCAGGGTAACGCGCTCGACCAGCGGACCTTCGAGCTCACGAACAACCTGACGGTGCCGCTGGGCAACCACGCGGTCACCTTCGGGACCAAGAACCTTTTTTACGAGTCGATCAACCTGTTCGCCAACAACTCGAGGGGGAACTGGACGTTCGCGACGCCGGCCGCGCTCAGCGCGGGAACGCCGCTCAGCTATCTTGTCAGCGCGCCGGCTCCGACGGACCCCTTCAACGGCCTGGCGACTATCCGGGCGAACACCCATGCCCTGTACGTGCAGGACGTCTGGACGTTCTCCCCGCGGCTGACGATCACCGCTGGTATGCGCCACGATAAGCCGAGTTTCCGGACGAAGCCGCCCGAGAACGACATTGTCTTCACGCAGTACGGCCGGCACACGAGCAGCGTGCCGACGCAAGGACAGTTCTCGCCGCGGATTGGCTTCAACTGGGACGTGACGGGTGACCAGGTCAACCAGCTACGAGGAGGTATTGGATCGTTCACCGGCTCCGTGCCGTTCGTATACCTCTCGAACGCGTTCGGCAATTCGGGCCTGAGCGGCTTCTCGTCTATCAACTGCAACAACACCACCGCCAACACCAACCTCGCTCCCCCCATCTTTACCGCCGAGCGCGCGGCGAATCCGCCGACGTCCTGCGACCTCATGACCGCTGGCGTTCGCACCGTCGGAGGCGGCGCGGCAATCTCCGGCCCGGCGGCGGGCGCGGCAGTCGCGACGATCGACCCTGACTTCAAGTATCCCAAGTACCTGAAGGGGAGCCTTGGTTTCGACCGCCGTTTCGGGAGCGGCATTATCGGGACGATTGAAGGGCTGTTCACCCGTTCGCAGGACAACGCCTTCTATCAGAACCTGGCGCTTCAGGGGCCGCTCGACGTGACCGATCGCAATGGCCGCGTGCTGTACGGCCGCCTACTCGCCACCGGCGCGTCGCCGAACACGATCGGGAACCGTACGCAGGTGCTCGATGTGACCAACTCGTCCGGGGATTACTCCTACAGCATCACGGGACAGCTCCAGAAGTCGTTCACGACGAACTTCGAGGGCATGGCTGCGTACACGTTCATGCGGGCGCGCGACGTCACTTCGACGACGAGCAGCACTCAGGGCTCCAACTTCCGCTATCAGCGCAGCGTGAGCGGCCGGCTCGATGACATGTCGATCACCCGGTCCAAGTACGACCAGCCCCACCGCATCATCATGACGGGCACGTATCGGTTGCGCACGGCGACAGACGTGTCGTTCATCTACACCGGTAACTCCGGATCTCCTTTCGACTTCGTCTACGGTACCACCGGAGGGTTGACGGGCGACCTGAACGCTGACGGCCAGTCGCAGAACGATCTCATGTACGTTCCTCTGGACGCCACCAACCAGAACGAGATTCTGTTCACGGGCTACAACAGCACCAACACCGTGACGGCGGCCAATGCCGTGGCCATGGCCCAGGCGTTCGAGAAGTTCATCAGCGAAACGCCATGCCTGAACGAAGCGCGGGGCACGATCCTCACGCGCAATGCGTGCCGAAATCCATGGGTCAACCAGGTGGACGTCTCGATAGCGCAGTCGCTCGGAAGGCTGGGCGGGGCACGCTTCAAGAACGTCCAGGCGAGGTTGGACGTGATCAATTTCGGCAACCTGCTCAACAAGAATTGGGGCAGCCAGGAATTCTCGAGCCAAAACAACACCTGCGGCGCGATCTGCAGCGCGACGGTGGCGCTGACGCACACTGGCAACCTGCTTCCCGTCGGAACGCCCACGGGCGGCAACAGTCCGGACGCCCGCGGTATCTTCACCTTCGACCCCACATATCGCCTGTTCAGCAGCGAGAACCTCTCGTCGAACTACACGATGCAGTTATCAGTGCGGTACAGCTTCTGACGCGCAGGCTCAACGGCTTCAGGAGCTCGATTCTGAGGCACTGAGTCGTAGGGAAGCTGGAGAAGTAGAGGCGGCAGGTAGAGGGCGGCTCGCAATTATTTGGCGAGTCGCCCTCTACGCTTTCATTCGGCGGTCAGAGCTCGCGTCGACGGCCCGGACTGGCTGAAGGCGGTTCCTGCTGGCATACCGGTCGCTTGCGCGCTAGAAAATTGAAAGATTGATGTAGCGCCGCGGGTTGCGCTGGAAATCGAGGGTCAGGGAATCCACCCTCGAGACCAATCGCCGGACATCGTTGTACAACGCGGGGTCTGTGAGCAGGCGACCCGCCGTCCCCTCGCCGCTGTCCAGCTTGGCGAGCGTCGCGCTCAGCTGCGCGGACGTCCGACTGAGCTCCGTCGAGAGCTCGACTACGTTCGCGCTGGCGGACTGCATGTTCTTGAGGGTGGAATCAACCTTGGCGGGATCGATCGCGCCCGCCGCATTCCGCAGCGAAGCCATGGTGGCATCCAACTGCCTCGACTGCGCCGTCACGACCGCGCCCAGCTGGTTGACCAGCCGGTTGGTGCCGGCCAGCGTCGACCGAAGCTCGGCCAGCCCTCGCCCGACTACCAGCTCTTTCTCGAACTCGTCTGTGATGGCCTGGACCGAGCCGGCGATCGAATCCGCTTTCGCCGCAAGTTGGTCCACGCCCGGCGGACTCGGCGACACCGGCAGAGTGTCTCCCTCGGCGTAAGTGACGGGATTCGGCCGATCAGGGATCAGCGCCACCGATTTATCGCCGAAAAAACCCGCGGGGATGACCGATGCGCGCGTGCCCTTCGGAACCCGGTAGCTACCAGTCATGCGGAGCGTAGCAAGCACGCCGCCTGTCGGGATGAACTCGACCTTGTCCACGTATCCCGCCGTCACGCCGGACAGAAGCACCGGCTGTCCTCGCTTCAGACCCTCGCCCCAGGGGAATTGCGCGTACAGCGGGTAGCCGCGCTCCAGGCCGCCCTGCGCGAGCCAGACCGTCCCCGCGATCGCTACGATTAGGCCGAGCGTCACGAGGATCCCGACGAGAACTTCGTCGCGACGTTTCATCTGGTAGAAGGCTCCATCTTGTTACGCAATCCTCAAATGAGATATCGTGCCAGCACGATCGCGGTGAGCGCGTCGAGCATCAGGATGGCCACAGAAGTTACGACTACCGCGCTCGCGGTGCTGCGGCCCACTCCCTCTGCACCTGATTCCGCGAAAAAACCTTCGAACGCGCAGAAAAAAGCGATCGCCGTACCGAACAGTGTGGCTTTGAGCAGGCTGTAGAAAATCTGAAACGGCGCAAACGAGAGACGTAAACCCTCTGCGAAGGTCGAGTTGTCGACCCCGACCGTGCTGGCCGCCATCATGCCGGCCATGATCGCAATCGAGTCGGCGAAGATAGTCAGCAGGGGCACCATGAGGATCGCCGCGATGAGCCGCGGCACCACCAGAAATGCGACGGGATCGTAGGCCAGCGTCTCGAGCGCGTCGATCTGCTCGGTCACCCGCATCGTGCCCAACTCCGCGGTGATGCGCGCGCCTACGCGACCCGTCAGCACCAACCCGGTGAGGAGCGGGCCTAGCTCCAGGATGATCGATTGCCGCGTGATCAATCCCACGACCGAAAGCTCGACACCGGGGAGTAGCTGAAACCGCGACTGTACCGCGGTTACCGCGCCGATGAATGCCGCTACCGCAGCGACGAGCGGGACCGAGTCTACGCCCATTCTTCGCATATGCGCGACGATTTCCGGTCCGTACGTCCGCGGCGACATGGTCGCGCGTCCGATGTCGCGCACGAAATAGCCCCGCTCGCCGATGCCCGCGAATACGTTGGCGACCGCTTCGATCACGTTCGCACCCGGAGAAAGAGGTACGTCCCGACGACCCCGAACAGGATGCTCGGTATCCAGGCTGCGAGGTCCGGAGGGAGGACTCCCTTCGACCCGATGGCCTTGGTGAGCTGAATGAGTACGAGGAAAATCATTGTCGTCGCCAGACTTATTCCGATCCCGTATGCCGCTCCACCCCTCTGAGTGCTGGTCGCCAGGGGCGCGCCGAAAAGCAGAATCACGATGCTCGTCACTGGAACCGCGATCTTCAGCATGCGCTCGACCCGCAGCTCGTTGACGTCGGCTCCAGAGCGCTCCATCGCGCCGATGAATCGACCCAGCTCCATGAACCGCATCTCTTCCGGAGCCTTTGGCGATGCGGTCAGCTCGATGGGCCGCTGGTCAAAATGTCGCGCGCGCGCCGAATCGAACCGGAACACGATGTTTTGCGTCGTGTCGGGAATTACATGCATGACGCCGTCCTTCAGAAGCCATCCCCGGGCCGGATCGTACATACCGCTCGTGGCGGAAAGTATGTAGCTCGGGTACTCCGGGCCCGCTCCTTTGCGCTCGATGTCGATGCCGTGAACGGTGCGCTCGCTAACCCGGAGCGCACCGATCTTGTACACGCGCCCATGCTCCGCCGAGTATGCGAAGTTGAAGCGCTCGTTGCCGCGCGCGAACTGGTCCGCGCGGAGCAGCTCCTGACGCTTCCGGTTGGCGAACGGCGCGAGCTCGCCGAGTGTCAGGCCGGCGAAAGTCGCGAGGATTGCGCCGGCAAAAATCGGCGCGATCACGCGATAAAAGCTGATTCCCGATGCTTTCGCAGCGGTGATCTCGGAGTGGCGAGTGAGGCCGCCGATCGAAAACACCGTCGCGAACAGGACCGCGGCGGGGAGAATCAGGAACACGGAATCCGGCAGCCAATACACGTAGCTGAGCAGGAGGTCACGCTGCGTGAGCTCACGGTTCAGGTACGTATCGATGTTGTCCGTAAGATCGAATACGATGAGCAGCAGCGGAAAGCCAAGCGCGGTCGTGACGAAGATCTTCCAGAATTCGCCAAACACGTACCGGTCCAACGGACGCGCGCGCACTCTCATGGGGTCGACCGATGTCGCTCGAGAGGGATGCCCACACGGACGAGATGTTTTGCGAGCCACGACCGGAAAGCGTCGGTCATTTCCCGCGCGTCGCCGCCGCGCGATGTGGCGGATTCCGTCCCCAGCTTGGACAGCAGCAGGAGGCCGGCGCCACCGAAGAGTATGTTCGCTCCCCACATGGCGAGCGCTGGCGGGACGATCCCGCGGCTGCCCAGCGACTGCCCTCCGATCAGAGCCACGTAGTACAGCCCGAACACTCCGAGGCTCACGCCGATCGTGAGCCCGACCCCGCCGCGCGGAAACCGCAGCGCGATGGGCGCGCCAAGCACCACGAACACCATGCACGCAACGGCGAGGGCAAACTTCTTGTGAATCTCCACGGAGTAAAGGTTCATCACCCGGGCGGCTTCCGTCATTCGGATCCTGGGGCCCTCGATTTGCGCCGGCAGCATGGCTCGAGACTGTGCCGCGACGGCTGAGGTGGGATCCGGCGCACCCGCCGAGGCGCTCGCGCGACCCGGGAAAGCCCGCTTCGCTTTTGGGGGGCCGCCGTCATCAGCGGTCGCGTTGATGCCCCCGGAGGCAACTCCAGAAGAGCTACCGGCCGAAGGCGCGACGCCCGTGCGGGCGGTGGCCGCCTTTCCGGAGTCGCCCCGGGCCCCAGCGAGGGTGCCTAGGAGCGCGCAGTACGCCCCGCTGAACGACCATTCGGCCGGCGGATCCAGATTCGTCTCGCGAACTTCCCGTCCCAATGCCACCTTCGCCTCCCTCGCTTCCTGCAGGCGATCGGCGAACTCGGCCTGCGCCACGGTGTAATTCGATTGGGCCTCGCTTCTGGTCCGCTCCATCTCGCAGACCGTCATTTCGCGCTCCCCTTTATAGGTCCCCGCCTGGCTTTCCTTGAATTGGTTTCCCACGCCGCGCACTCTAACGAGATCAACCTTGAAGAAGAGCCGCTGCAGTTGCATCGGATCGGAGAACGGCACGTCCTGCAGCGTGCCGTCGTACAGCGTCATGAGAAGGTCGGATTGATCGCTCGACATCGCCATGTTGCCGCTGTCGGCGTGAATCGTTCGTCTCCGTCCAACGTCGCCGAAATCGTAGATGGTGATTTCGCGCATGCGGTTGGAGTTCTTGTCGATGTGGCCTGCTCGAAGGTAGAACTTTCCCGGACTGAGCTCGTTGATGACCTGCTCCCTCAGCGCGAACGTGGGTTTCTTCTGCGCGATGTCGCGATGCAGCACCGCGAGCCGGTGGTTGGCGCGCGGCATCACCTGATCGTTGAAGACTATCATTCCAAGCGTGATCACCGACGCCGCGAGCACCACCGGCATCATGACCCGGCGTAGCCCGACTCCGCTGGACTTCAGCGCTGTGATTTCGTTGTCGGCGGCGAGGCGGCTGAAGGCGTACAGTGTGGAGATGAGCACCGCCATCGGCAGCGTCATCGCGAAGATGAACGGGATCGTCAGGCCCACGAACTCCCCGATGACTGCCCACGGCAGACCCTTGCCCGCGAGCTCCCCGAACCGCTTGGCGACGTAGTTGAGGAGCAGCATCGACGTCAACGCCGAGATGGCGAAGGTGAGCGGTCCGACGTGCTCCTTGAGAACGTACCGGTGAAGTATCTTCACGGCGTGAAATATACGGGTGGGCTGTTCGCGCTCATCGCGGCGGTCTCGCTCGCCGCAGCGGGCGAAATCACCGTCACATCCGACCCGCCCCTCCAAGGGGTTGTTCCCGATACATTGCCGCCCGCGCCCCGGGACACGTCCAGGCGTGTCCGCCCTGACACGGGCCGGCCTCCGAGGGACACTCTACCGCCGCTGGGAGTCCGACTGAGGATCGAGTTGGACTCGGCCGCGTTCCGGCTTCCGACGGTGCGATCGTTGAGCGAGCGCGAATCGTTCCGGCTCGCGCAGGAGCAGATCGCGGCCGCCCGCGCGACCGCGTTTCAGCAAAACGTTCGCAGCATCATCGAAGCGACGTGGGGACAGGTACAGGCTCGCACCTTCGCAACACAGTCGCGCGCGGTTGCCTTCCCGGAGGAGCTGCCAGCACGACCGCCGTCGACCGTCGCCGAGCGGGCCGCTACCCTGCTGGGCGACTATACCGATCTCTCGGTCCACCTCGACGGGCGAGTTGAATTCCGAGCCGAGCGCACCGTCAACGAGAGGTGCTCGTCCACGGGCGGCTTCGACCCGGTAATCGGCTGCCGCACCGGCTTCGAGCCCTTGTTCGATTTTCAGGCGTCGCTCCGCTCGGGCGGGGTAGTCGCGAATCGCATTCACGTGAATGTGGACTACGACTCGCAGCGTGAGTTCGACGCGAGCAACAACATCTCGATCTACTACCAGGGTCGCGAGAAGGATCTGCTGGAGCGATTCGAGATCGGTAACGTCACGTTCCAGCCGCCGCGGTCCCGGTTCATCACTGCCGGCATTCCTAGCAACAACACCGGCCTGCAGGCCATCACGCGCCTCGGCCCCATGCGTCTCAAGACGATCATGGCGCAGCAGAAGGGCAATATCGTGGCGGATCGCGTCTTCACCGTTGGCGATCGCACGCTGCAGGAAGTCGACAGGAACATCGAGGATTATCAGTTCGAGCCGCGCCGGTTCTTCTTCACCGTGGACCCGCGCAACATTCGCCGCTACCCGAACGTCGACATCCTGGATTCGCGCGGGCTGGCGACGTCTGCGGCGATGCTCCCCGATACGCTCCGACCCACCAGACTCTTCGTGTACCGCCTGCTGATCGGCGCGCAACCGGCCACTCCCAGCGGACCGCAATTCAGACTGCTGGGCGACCCGCGCTCCCGTCGGGGGCAGGTGTACGAATATCTCCGCGAGGGAGTCGACTACTATGCTGATCCCTCACTGCTGTGGATCGCGCTCGTCCGTCCGCTGTCGATCGACCGTGAGCGACTGGTAGTCGCGTACCGTGTGCGGATCAACGGGCGGGATACCACGCACGTCACGACCGGCGGAACTCCCGAGCTGGAATTCTCTCCGGATCGCGAGCAGTTCGCCAACCTGCTGTGGGATCCGCAGGTCGCGCCGGGAGATGCCGCGTTCAACCGCGAGATCCGGAGCGTGTACCGCGTTGGCGGCGCGGGAATCGTGCGGCCGTCGGTGAGCGTGAAGGTAGTTACGAGCGCGGGCACCGACAACGAGAAGCCATTCGCCGGCGGGGCGCAGACGTTTCTCGAGGCGTTCGGACTTGCCCAGGAGACCAACAGCTCGACCTTCGACTTCGAGAATCGCCTGTGGCCCAGACCGTCCGATCCGAACCTGCAGGTGGGATTCTCCGCGACGTCGGCGCGCATCATCAACGATCAATTCCTGGTCTTTCCGTCGGTGCGCCCGTTTGCCAGCGACGGACTCGCGTCGGGGGGGAATCCGTCGAACGACGCGATCTATTCCACGCCGTCCGAGCATTTGAATACGGCGCAGCGGCCTCGTGCGCTGTACCACTTGCGCATCAGGTATCAGGCCGAAGGCGGCGGCGATGCGGGGGGCCTGATGCTCGGCTCAGTGCAGCTCCGTCCCAGCTCGGAGCGGTTGTACGTGGACGGCATTCTGCTGACACGCGGCGTCGATTACTCTGTGGATTACGATCTCGGGCGGGTTAGCTTCGCGCGGCCCGACACGCTCTTCCCGCGTCCGCGGCAGGTCAGCGTCCAGTACGAGGAAAATCCGCTCTTTGCCGATACGCCAACCTCGATTACCGGGGCGGCTGCGGAGTTCCTGCTGGACAAGGGCCAGATAAGCTTCACGGCGATCTCGCAGTCGCAGAAGACGACCTTCAACCGGCCGCCGCTGGGGTTCGAGCCCGCCGCGTCGCTGGTAGCTGGAGTGAGCGGCGTGTTCGACTTCGAGGCCGATCCGCTCACCCGTCTTGTTTCGAGACTGCCCTTCGGCAGAACGTCCGTCCCCTCGCGCGTGAGCGTCTCAGGCGAGCTGGCCATGAGCAGACCGCGACCGAATGCGGCTGGCCAGGCATTCATCGAATCGTTCGAAGGCGAGGGCGGGATCCAGGTTCCGCTCACGGACGGCACCTGGTATTACAGCAGCCAGCCCGCTCTCGGTACGGCATTGCCGCTTCGAGTCGGCGGCGATGTGCTGTCGGTGGACCGCGCCGCCACGATGGCATGGCAGAGCACGGGACTCGACGTCAGCGGGCGGCCCGTCCAATACACCATCAGGCAGATCGATCCGCAGACGGAGCTGTTCGGAACCGGCGTGGCCGGCCCCGAGACTTTGCTCTGGATGACGCTGTATCCGCTGTCTGTCGGCGGACTGTACAATCCTGTGCGTCGCGCGTTTCAATGGAATACGGCGGGCGCCGTTTCCGGACGGCGCTGGCGCTCGATCAGAACCGTACTCGGCCCTTCCGGCGTCGACCTCTCACGCGTTGAGACTCTGGAGTTCTGGGCGCAGGTGGACATCTCCGCCGTCGCGCGCGCCCGCAACCCGCTTCTCGTATTCGACTTTGGGGATGTCTCGGAGAATACGCTCGTGTTCTCCCCTGATACACTGCGTCTCGTGCCGGGACCGGCCGCGACCGACAGCGTCTATTCAGGACGCGCCGTTCGCGGGCTCGACAGGCTGGACAGCGAGCGCGATCCATTCTCCCGCGCGTTCAACGTCACGAGCGACGATATCGGATTGCCAGGTGACAGAGTTGACCGACTCACGCTCGTCACGGCCGCGACGCCGTCCGGGCTGACGCTCAACTCGCATTCGTTCTGCATGGGGGGGACGCGCGTTTCCCAGCTGCTTGGCGATTCACGCGCGAACTGCACCGTCGCGAACAACCGGCTGGATGAGGAAGACATTGACTTCGACAACGTCCTGAACCTCACGCAGTCCGAGCGCAACCAGGAGCGCTGGCGGAGATACGTCGTCGACCTGGCGAACCCGGCGTCCTACAATCGCGTCGGCCGCTGCGCTCCCGCTCCGCGCACCTTCAACGAAACGGCCGGCGCCCAGACCGTGTGCTGGGTTCTCGTGCGCGTTCCGTTCCGCTCGCCGGACGATTCTCTCGGGGAGGCGCTGCTCCGGCGCGTGAGGACTCTTCGAATCAGCATGATCTCGGGCGCGGCGAGCGCTGACAACGATTTCGTGCGCGTGCCGCTCGCGAGGCTCCGGCTGACGGGCGCGCCGTGGCTCAAGCGGGACGACAAGCCGCTCCTGGGAATCGCCGGGGAGCTGCCCGCGCCGAACGGGTACGTGATCGCTGGCGTGATCGGGACGCAGGATAGAGATCGAACGGGCGGCATCGACTACGAGTCGCCGCCGGGCGTGACCGACGAGCCGGATACGAAGACCGTCGCCCTCTCATCCTCCCGCGTTCAGGTAAACGAGCGCTCGCTGCGGCTTACCGCCGGAGGCCTGGACAGATACCAGCGGGCCGAAGCGTACTACCGGTTTCCGGAAGGCCAGAAGAACTTCATGGGCTACAAGCAGCTCCGGCTGTGGGCTCGTGGGATCAACGGCGGCTGGGGCGCTGACGGCGAGCTTCAGTTTTTCGTCAAAGTGGGGCGCGATCCCAACAACTTCTACATGTATCGCACGCCGCTCAACGGCGGAGTCACACGGGCCGCGTGGCTGCCGGAGGTGCGCGTTGATTTTCAGAAGTTCTTTGCCCTGAGGGCGCAAATTCAGAACGCTTTCCTGGCCGGATCGAGACCCAGCTCGTGCACGGGGATCGACTCGGTTCTCATCGCCAATACTCCCGCTTCGGCGGGAGTCTCGTCGGACGGCCGCTACGCGGCGTGTGCCGATGGATACATCGCTTTCACGGTCGCGCCCGGCTCGAGCGCTCCCAACCTCGCGGCTGTGCAGGAGCTGGCGGTGGGCATGGTGCGCGTGGCGGACGGCGGCGGCGTCCGGCCGATCGCCCCGGGCGATACCCTCGAGCTGTGGGTGAACGACATCCGGCTGGCGGACGCCGTCGATGAGATGGGACTCGCCGGTCAGTTCGCAGCGTCGATCGTCGCCAGTGACTTCGGCGACATCCGCCTGAACTTCAGCCGACGCGACCCTCACTTCAGGCAGCTCGCCGAGCAGCCGGAATACCTGACCGACAATGCCGTGGATATCAGCGCAGCGTTCCGCCTCGAGAAACTCCTGCCGCGCTCGCTCGGGCTCTCCATACCCGTGACGTTGAATTACACGTCGGTGGCGAGCGACCCACTGTTTTTGTCGCAGTCCGATATTCAGGCGGACGCGGTCGACGGGCTGCGATCGCCGCGTTCGTCCGCTGCGTCCTACACGCTCAGCGTCCGCCGGACGGTGCCGCTGGAAGGGCACTTTCTCGCGCCGGTGCTGAACAATCTGGTAGTGAACAGCAGTTATACATCCGCGTCCGCGCGTAGCGAGTTTCAGGAGGGCGGTGCGCGAAACTTCATGCTGGGTGCCGAGCTCAATGTCAGCAAGGCGCTGCTTCCGCGAATCTCGCGCTGGTCGCCGGCCGAGCTGTTTCTGACCAGCGTTTACCGGAAGGGAAGCGACGAGCGGTTCTCGTTCTTCAGGCCGGCGTCGGTACCGGGCGATCAGCCTAGTCCGGTGAACGGGCTCTCCCACACTTGGAGAAACGGCGCCGTGCTCGCCTTCAAGCCGATGGAAACGCTGCGCGCGCGCTTCGACCTCAGCTCGGTTCGCGATCTGCGCGACTACGATCCGGCGACCGGGCTCGGAATAATTGCCGAGTCGGAGCGCCAGTCGCTCGCCGGAGTCGACGCGGGGCTGGAGCGTGAGCGCGCTATTCAAAGCTCGATCAATTTCGCGCCGTCTCTCCGACCGTGGTTCAAGCCACGGGTGGATTTCGCCAGCACGTATCACATGATCCGCGACCCGAACACTCTCTTCTACACGAGCCGCGCGCTCGCCGGCGGCATCGAGCGTGAATCCCGCTTGCCGCGGCGCCTCGCGAATTCGCAGGTGCTCAACAGCGGGGTGTCGTTCGACCTCCCGGGCGCGCTCGGATTCCTCGGGGATAGCACTCTCTGGCTGCGCCGCGCGCTGCGAGGTCTCCGGCCGTTCGAGCTGACGCTCAACCGGAACGCCGTATCGGTGTTCGAGGGAACCGCCGTGGACCCGCCGCTCTCGTATCAGTTCGCGCTCGGCCGCGCGGGGCGCTTCCTCGACGTGAAGGGCAGTCCCGCGACCAGCGCGGCGATGACCAACCACCTGTCGATCGGAAACTCGTGGCAGCTGCCGCTCGGCGCGCGGTTGACCAGCAGGTACCAGCAGCACACGATGCGGCACTGGATCAGCCGGCTCGAAGGTGGCTCCATCGCGACCGACGGCACCCAGGTCGTGTTCCCGGACGTCGGCATTCAATGGAACGGCAAGCCGCGCGGACTTTCATGGCTGTGGTCAAATGTCGGAATCAGCGCGCGTGCTCAAGAGACGGAGCAGCGGTACGGCACTCCCGATCCGGACGCGGTGGCCACGGATGACAGGAGCGACAGCAGATTCAGGACCTACCCGATCAACATCTCCCTGGCGTGGTCGCTAGTCCCGGGGTTGGCGACCAACGGCGGCTTCAGTCGCGTCAGGCGTGCCGAGTCCAGGCCCGGGGTCGATACCAGGTCGCGCAACACCGACTACAACGTCGATGTGTCGATGCCGTTCCGTCTTCCCGCGGGCGAGTCGAAGCGCCGGGACGTGCGGACGCGCTTCAGCTATCAGAGCGGACAGGGGTCCAGCTTCGTCATCAATCCGCTGGCCCTCAGCAACACGAGCCGGCTGTTCGAGAGCGGCAGGCGGGCGCTCACGTTCAGCGCCGACACGGACGTCGGTGAGAATCTGGCGTCCAGCTTCCTCATCTCGCGCGTGGCGAGCTTTGACCGCAATTTTAACCGCGAGGTCACCCAGACGGTGCTCAGCGCGGTGCTGCACCTGCAATTCTTCGGCGGAGAGATGAAGTGATTCACTGGCCTGCACTGGCGCTTGCTTGCGTGCTGCTTGCTTGCGGCAAGGAAACAGCGCCACCGCCAACGGGGTTCAGCGGGGTAGCGGCGCTCAGGCACGCGACGACTCTCATGTCGTTCGGGCCGCGCATCCCCGGCACCGACGGCTGGCGCAGGTCGGGCGACTGGATCGTGGAGCGCATGCGGGAGACAGCGGACACCGTGTTCGTGCAGGAGTGGACGCATACGCTCAAGGCGGGAAGCACGATCCCGCAGCGGAACATCATTGCGCGCTTCCGTCCGCAGGCCGCCGAACGGGTGCTGTACGTGACGCATTGGGACAGCCGGCCGCTGGCGGACAGGGCGGGCACCGCGGCGGAGCGTGCCCTGCCCGTGCCCGGTGCGAACGACAATGCCTCCGGGGTCGGGCTTCTCATCGCGCTGGGCGAGCTCCTCAAGTCGACGCCGCCGGGCGTAGGCGTGGACTTTCTTTTCGTCGACGGCGAGGACTGGGGAAACTTCGATCAGATGACCGACGTTTTGATTGGCTCCACCTATTTCGCGCGCAACATCCCCTGGCCGGATTACAAGCCTTTGTTTGGCGTCGTGTGGGACATGATCGGCGACCGCGACCTGCAGATCTACCAGGAGATTAATTCGGTCGAGCAGGCGCCGGAAGTAGTGCAGCGGGTCTGGTCGACCGCGGCCGGGCTCGGGCTTTCCAACGTGTTCATTCCGGAGCAGAAGACGCCGATAACGGACGACCACCTGCCCTTGCTCCGCGCGGGGCTCCGTGTGATCAGCGTCATAGACATCGACTTCCCCGATCACCACAAGCCCACGGACACGATCGACAAGATATCTGCGGAATCCCTGCAGAAAGTCGGGGATGTTGCGGCCGCGCTGGTGTTGCCGCGACCATAACGTAGATCGCGTCCGCACCGCCTGTCCCCAAACGACCCGGCGGGCAATCAACTGGTTACGGCTCCCGGGCGACGCAATCCCATGGTGAAGGATGGCTACGCCCGCCGAGCGCAAAGCTCTGCTGTTTCTCGCCGCTGTGGTGTCGCTGGGGGCCGGTGTCCGGGTCGTTCGCGCGGTTTCGCGCGATCCCGCGAGCGACGAGGGCTCGACTCGGGCGGTACGCGAACAGATTCGGAGAGTGGATTCCGCGCAGCGGGTGCGCAAAGGCCCGGGCTCACCGCGTCGAACCCGCCCGGGCAAGTCTCTTGCTTCCGCGGCCCTGCGGCCTGTGGACATGGACACCTCCTCGGCGGAACTCATGGAGGGGCTGAACGGAATTGGCCCGGCGCTCGCCAGGAGAATCGTCGCCAACCGGGATTCCCTGGGCGCGTTCGGCTCGATAGAAGGGTTGGGGCGGGTCCGCGGGATAGGGCCGGCGCTATCCGCGAAGCTCGCGCCGCAGGTGACGTTTTCCCGGGTGCCGCGTCCTCAAAATGCGGTCGGCGCCCCGCCTCCCGGACGGCGGCAGGCGCCAGGGAAAATTCATCGCGACCGCGGTTTTCCTTGACACGTTTTCCGCAGGCAACGACCTTCCGCACCCGGAGCAATTCGAGGCGGAAGGCCTTCCTCACGAGCTTTCATGGCTGCACCCGTAGCTGTTAACAGCGAGCGGATCGGAGACTTGCTGGTCAGCGAGGGGCTGATCACGCAGGAGCAGCTCGCGCGCGCCGTTCAGGAGCAGCAGCAGCACGGCACCAGGGTAGGCTACAACCTCATCAAGCTCGGATTCGTCAAGGAAACCGACCTTACGCGCATGCTCGCGCGCCGGTACCGGATGCCGGCCGTGGACCTCAAGAATTTCGAGGTGGATCTCAAGGTCGCGCGGCTCGTCCCGGCCGAGATCACCATCAAGCACCAGCTGCTCGCGCTGAAGCGCGACGGCCGCACGCTCACGGTGGCGGTGACGGATCCTTCGCAACTTGGCGTGCTCGACGACCTCAAGTTCATCACCGGCTACGAGATTTTCCCGGTCGTCGGAGGGGAATACACGTTGCGCGGCATCCTCGAGAAGCACTTCGAGTCGACGGACGCGCAGATGGAGTCGCTGCTCCAGGACATCGATCTCGGCGACGACGACATCGAGCTGGTCGAGGAGCAGGACGAGGACATGTCCGCTGCGGCGCTCGCGGTCGCGATCGATCAGGCCCCGGTCGTCAAGCTCATCAACGCGATTCTCACGGACGCCGTCCGTCGCGGCGCATCCGACGTCCATTTCGAGTGCTTCGAGCACGAGCTGAGGGTGCGCTATCGGGTGGACGGCGCGCTCTCCGAGGTGATGAAGCCGCCGCCGAAGCTCAAGGCCGCGCTGATCTCGCGCTTCAAGATCATGGCATCACTCAACATCGCCGAGCGGCGCGTTCCGCAGGACGGCCGCATCAAGCTGAAGATCGGCAATCGCGTGATCGACTTCCGCGTGTCGACACTTCCAACCCTGTTCGGCGAGAAAGTCGTGCTGCGAATTCTCGACAAGGGAAATCTTACGCTCGATCTCGAGAAGTTCGGAATCGAGCCACGGTCGGAAGAGCAGCTGATGGACGCGATCTCCAATCCGTACGGCATGGTGCTCGTCACCGGCCCGACGGGATCGGGGAAGACCACCACTCTTTATTCCGCGCTGTCGAAGATCAACAACATCGACGTCAACATCATGACGGCGGAAGATCCCGTCGAGTACAACCTCTTCGGGATCAACCAGGTCCAGGTCCGGTCGGAGATCGGACTCGATTTCGCGGCGGCTCTGCGAGCGTTCCTCCGACAGGACCCCAACATCATCATGGTCGGTGAAATTCGCGACCTCGAGACGGGTGGCATCGCCATCAAGGCCGCGCTGACCGGGCACCTGGTGCTATCGACGCTGCACACCAACTCCGCTCCCGAGACGATTACCAGGTTGCTGGACATGGGTCTTGAGCCGTTCAACGTGGCCTCCGCGCTGAACCTGGTGCTCGCCCAGCGGCTGGTCCGGAAGATCTGCACGGTCTGCAAGGAGCGATACACGCCCGACGACATCGAGCTCGCGACAGCGAAGGTCGAGAAGGGCACGACACTTCGCGAGTTGCGCTTTACCCAGGCGTCGCTCGACGGCGCGCGACCGAACGCCACGCCCGAAGCGGCGCCCTTGTGGTCGAAGATCAATCTCGACTCGAGGATGGGGGATTTGCCGTTCTTCCGCGGCAAGG
>JACDCY010000111.1 GCA_013817305.1 Gemmatimonadaceae bacterium
CGCTCGGCGTCCGCTCGCGCGAGGAATCATTCGCTGAGCTCACGGAAGAGAAGCTGAAGGAGCTGTTTGCGCAGTCACAGCCGGGGTTCACCTCTCCGGAGGCCGGCTACAGCAGGTGAGGCCGGGGTCGCATCAGCCAGCAGCGGGAGCGGCACTTTCGAAGATCGATCTCCACCTTCACTCCACCGCGTCGGACGGAATATTACCCCCCGCCAAAGTTGTCGAGGCGGCGAAAGCAGCCGGACTAGTCATCATCGCACTGACGGACCACGACACGGTCACCGGCGTCGAGGAGGCCGAGCTCGCGGGGACGGATCTCGGTGTCCGCGTCATCCGTGGGGTGGAGCTGAGCGCCCACGAGGACGTGAGCGGACGCGAAATCCATGTGCTGGGACTCCACGTCACCCGCCTGGAAGCACTCGAGCGGGAGCTCACGGCGCTGCGCGAGAAGAGAACCGATCGGGCCCGATCGATCGTCGACCGGCTCAACCATGTCGGCGTCACCATCACCCTGGCGAGCGTGCTGGACCAGGCGGCCGGCGGAGCGGTGGGACGACCGCACATTGCGCGCGCGCTGATCGCGTCCGGCGCCGTGAAGGACCAGCGCGAAGCGTTCGACCGGTATCTTGGGCAGGGGCGACCCGCGTTCATTCCAAAGGCGCTGTTTCTCATCGAAGACGCAACCAGGATCCTTCACGATGCGGGCGGGATCGCGATATGGGCGCATCCGTCGCATACCGCTACGCGGGAGCGCGTCGAGCGGCTGGTAGCGCGCGGGCTCGACGGTCTGGAAGTTCGCCACCCGAGTCACAGCGCGGACGTCGCCGCAACTCTGGAAGCGCTGTGCGACTTCTTTCATCTGGTGCCCAGTGGGGGCTCGGACTGGCATGGTCCCGTCGGTGAGCGCACGCTCGGCGGGCAGGTGGTGCCCAGCGAGTGGCTCGAGCGGCAGGAACGCCTCGTGGCGAATCGCCACCTCGCGCCGGTGAGTGAATCGTGATCGAGCTCAACGGGAAAGTCGCCCTGGTGACGGGGGCGGGTCGCAGGGTCGGGCGCGCGATCGCGGAAGCGCTCGCCCGCGAGGGAGCACGCGTGGCAATTCACTACAACGAGTCACGCGCGGGCGCCGAGGAGCTGTGCGCTGAAATTCGCGCGAAGGGCGGCGACGCCGAGGTCTTCCGCGCCGATCTCGCGGATGTCGCGGCTGCCGAGCAGCTGGTGGGCCAAGTGGTCACCCGCTTCGGAGTGCTGGACGTGCTGGTCAACTCCGCCGCCGTGATGTTCAGGACTCCTTTCGGCGAGGTCACCGCGAAGGAGTGGGACTCCATGTTCGCGCTGAACCTGCGCGCTCCGTTTTTTCTTGCACAGGCGTCCGCCCGCGCCATGGGCTGGGGCGGGCCGGAAGAGAAGCAGCGCGAAGGCGCCATAGTAAACATCGCAGACCTCGCGGCGTTCGAAAGCTGGATCGGCTACGTACCGCACGGAATCACGAAAGCCGGCGTCGTGCGGATGACATCGTCCCTGGCGAAGGTACTCGGCCCGAGAATACGCGTAAATGCAGTAGCGCCGGGCGCAGTTCTCCTGCCGGAAGGATTCAACGAAGCGGCTGCGGCGCACCTGGCCGAGACGGCCCCGCTGAGGCGGCTCGGTCATCCCGACGACGTCTCGCACGCCGTGCTTTATCTGCTCAAAGCCGGGTTCGTGACAGGACAGACGATCATCGTCGATGGCGGCCGCCACACACGATGACGACTCCGGGATCGGAGGCAGTCGATTTTCTCGTCGTCGGCGGAGGGATAGTCGGGATCACCTGCGCCGCCGCGCTGAAGCGCAAATATCCCGATGCCAGAGTGCGCCTGATCGAGAAGGACGCCACCCTCGGCGGCCACGCCAGCGGGCGCAACAGCGGCGTGCTGCACGCCGGGTTCTACTATTCGAGCTCCAGTCTCAAGGCGCGGTTCAGCCGGGACGGGTGCCGGCGACTAACGGAGTACTGCCTCGAGCGCGACCTGCCGATCAACCGGTGCGGAAAGCTCGTGGTGGCGCAGTCGGAGAGTGACCACGCCGGCATCGACGAGCTGAAGCGACGAGCCGAAGCGAACGGGGTTCGAGTCGAGGAAGTGGACGAAGCCGGAGTCGCGGAGATCGAGCCCCGCGCGAGGACGGTTGGACGCGCGCTTTTTTCCCCGACGACGGCGTCGGTACATCCGGGGAAGGTATTGCAGGCTCTCGCGGCTGATGCGAAAGCGCTTGGCGTCGAGATCCTCACCGCGGCCGCGTACATCCGCCGCGAGAGCGATGTCGTGCACACCGCTGCGGGCAGCTTTCCCGCGCGCTTCGTGGTGAATGCGGCCGGCCTCTACGCCGACAAGATCGCGCACGATCACGGCATCGGGCGGAGGTACAGAATTCTCCCCTTCAAGGGGCTGTACCTGTTCGGCGACAAGCGGGAGAAGCTGCGGACCAACGTCTACCCCGTGCCGGATCTTGGAAATCCGTTCGCTGGCGTGCACTTCACCGTGACCGTGGACGGGCACGTGAAGATCGGTCCCACGGCTACGCCGGCGTTCTGGCGCGAGCAGTACGCGGGGCTCTCGGGCTTCAAGCTCGGGGAGTTCGCCGAGATCGCAGCGCGCGAGATCTCGTTGCTGACGCGCAACGATTTCGGATTTCGCGATCTGGCAATGGCGGAGATCCGGAAGTATTCGCGTCCCCGGCTCGCCGCGCTGGCTGCGCGACTGGTCCCCGACATTGAGCCGGAGCACTTCAGGACCTGGGGTCCCCCGGGCATCAGAGCGCAACTGTTCGACGTGGAGCAACGAAAGCTGGAGATGGATTTTGTGGTCGAGGGCGATGAGCGGTCGCTGCACGTGCTGAACGCTGTGTCACCGGCGTTCACGTGCTCGCTGCCGTTTGCGGACCACCTGGTGGCGCGTGTTGCTGAATTGGCGACATGACAGGCGGCCAACCGGCTTCCGTGGGGGGTATATTTCCGTGGAATCAACTCCGGCGCTGCGCGCTGCGTGCTGCGCACTGCGCCCTGGAGAATTTGGTTTCGCCCGCATCGACAGGCCAAACAATCCATGCAGTTGCCGTTTTGCGCGCAGCGCGCAGCACGCAATGCGCAGCGTTTTTCCCTGAGGCGACTTGACGAATTCAGAAGACTATGAAGTACTAATAGTAGGAGCCGGGCCGGCGGGCATGACCGCCGCGATGTACTGCGGCCGGGGCATGCTCCGGACGGTCGTCCTCGAGCGCGGCCTATCCGGTGGTGAGCTGCTCAACACCGAAGTCATCGAGGACTACCCGGGATTCGAGCACATACTCGGCTGGGAGCTGGCGCAGAAGTTCGAGAGCCATGCCAAGAAGTTCGGCGCGGAATTTCTGCAGGAGACGGTGACGTGCGTCCGGAAGCTGGACGACGGTAGCTTCGAAGCCGACACCGAGAGCGGCACGGTGTATCGCGCACCGACGGTGATTCTCACGGCTGGCGGCACTCCGATCAAGCTGGGAATTCCCGGTGAGCTGAAATACGCGGGGAAGGGAGTTTCGTATTGCGCGGTCTGCGACGGCGCATTCTTCAAGGGTGATACGATCGCCGTGGTTGGCGGTGGAGACGCGGCGGTTGAGGAGGCCGACTTCCTTACGCGGTATGCCGAGCGCGTTTATCTGATCCACCGCCGGGACGAGCTACGCGCGTCGAAGATCCTGCAAAAGCGCCTCTTCGAGAACCCGAAGATCACGATGATCTGGGATACGGTCGTGGAGGAGATCGAGGGCGATGCGCAGGGCCTCGTTACGAACCTCAAGGTTCGTGACGTGAAGACGCAGGAAGCGCGCGATATCGCCGCGACGGGCATCTTCGTCTTCATCGGCTTTCGCCCGAACACAGGCATCGTCGAAGGACACGTCGACCACGACGAAATGGGCTACATGTTGACGGACTTCAGTATGGAAACGTCGGTGAAGGGGCTGTTCGCCGCCGGCGACGTTCGCGCCCAGCTCACGAGACAGGTGACGACCGCTGCGGGCGACGGGACCACCGCTGCGATCGCCGCCGAGAAATACCTCAAGGCGCTGAAGGACAAGGTCGGGGTGCCCATGATCGTCCGTACGGGCGGTTACGCAGTATGAGGATCGAGACACTCGCGGTTGGCGCATTTCAGGAGAACACGTATCTCGTCGTCGACGAGCACCGCGGCGAGTCGGTCCTGATCGATCCGGGCGCGGAGCCGGACAGGCTTATCGCCGCGATCGAGAAGAGCCACAGCTCGCTCAAAGCGATGTGGATCACCCACGCCCACATCGATCACGTTGGAGCGATAGCGGGCATCAAGCGTCGCTGGCCTGTGCCGATCCACCTGCATCCTTTCGACGGGACGCTCTATCGTCACGCGCACACCCAGGCCGAGCTGTACGGCTTGCCGTTCGAGGATCCGCCGCCGGCGGATGCAGAGCTCACCGACGGCGAAATGCTCGAAGTGGGGTCGCTGCGATTTGAAGTGGCGCACGTCCCCGGACACGCCCCCGGACATGTCATGATATATGGGCATGGAGTCGCGTTCGTCGGAGACTGCCTGTTCGCCGGATCAGTCGGACGTACCGATCTTCCCGGGTCGAACGGGGCGCACCTGAGCCGGTCGCTGGAGCGGATCACCGCGCTCGACGCGGGCACCGTGCTGTACCCGGGCCACGGCCCGGCGACAACGGTGCGGGACGAGCTGCAGACAAATCCATTTCTCAATGGCACCGCCAGGATTCTCGCGTGAGCAAGTCGCCGCAGACTCGAACTGAAAAGGATCCGCTGGGAGAATTGCAGGTTCCCGCGGCCGCGCTGTATGGGGTTCAGACCTTGCGGGCGGTGCAGAACTTTCCCATCAGCGGCATTACTGCGCTTCCCGAGTTCGTCGTGGCGACGGTGCGCATCAAGAGAGCCGCCGCACTCACGCACAAAACCACAGGGCGGCTCGAAGCGCGGCTGGCGGACGCGATCGTGCAGGCCGCGGACGAGGTGTTGGCCGGGAAGCACATGGACCAGTTCGTAGTCGACGTGTATCAGGCCGGCGCCGGCACGTCGCACAACATGAACTGCAACGAGGTTCTCGCGAACCGCGCCAACGAGATTCTGGGCAGCGAGCGCGGTACTTACGCGCCCGTGCACCCGAACGATCACGTCAACATGGCGCAATCCACGAACGACGTGATTCCGACCGCGATACGTCTCGGATGTCTGGCGCAGCTGGACTCGCTGCTGGCCGCCTTCAATGCGTTGTCCACCGCGCTGGAGGCCAAGGGCCGGGACTTCGACGACGTGCTCAAGTCAGGTCGGACGCATCTGCAGGATGCCATGCCGATCAGGCTCGGGCAGGAGTT
>JACDCY010000003.1 GCA_013817305.1 Gemmatimonadaceae bacterium
ACGGGCGCGCGGCTGCTCGACCGCGCTCACCACATCGTGCTTCCGCTGGCGACGCTCGTACTCGTAGCGGGCGCCGCAGTCGCGAGGTATCAGCGTGCTGCGCTGCTCGACGTTCTCCCGCGCGACTATATAAGGTCCGCGCGCGCCAAGGGCGTCGCCGAGCGCGACGTAGTCGGCCGGCACGCGCTGAGGAATTCGCTCACCCCCGCGATCACGCTGCTGGGGACAAGCCTTCCAGCGCTCGTGGGCGGCGTGGTGTTCGTGGAGAAAGTGTTCGCGTGGCCGGGCATGGGGCTCGTGGCCGTGGACGCGGTTTCTTCGCGCGATTACCCGCTCGTGCTGGCGGTGGTCATCGTCGGAACGCTCGTAGTAGCCGCGGGGAATCTCGTCGCCGACATCCTGTATCTCGCGGCGGATCCGAGGCTGCGCGATGCGTAACCGCGCGACGGTGGCCACCTTTTTCCGGAGCCGGCCGGGCATGACGCTCGCCGCCGCCAGCCTGGTCGTGATCATCGCGACCGCCATCGCCGCTCCGCTGCTCGCGCCATACGACCCGGTCGCGCAGCCGGACATCGTCGGAGGAAACATCACCGCGCCGTCCGCCGCGCACCCGCTGGGAACGGACCAGTTCAGCCGCGACGTGCTCAGCAGGCTCCTGTTCGGCGCCCGCGTCTCGCTCCTCGTCGGAATTTTCGCGACCGTGGTCACGGTCACCGTGGGAACCGCGTACGGCCTGGCCGCGGGGTACTCGGGCGGCATCGTGGACGAAGTGATGATGCGGCTCGTGGACGCGTTCATGTCGATTCCGCGGGTGCTGCTAGTCCTGGCGCTAGTCGCCCTCTGGGGACAGATGTCTACTACAGGCCTGATACTTCTGCTGGGGCTCACCGGCTGGTTCCAGCTCAGCCGCCTCGTGAGGGCGGAAGTGCTCGGCGCCCGGCAGACGGACTACGTGGCCTCCGCCCGGGCGCTGGGCGCGCACGACTTTCGCATCGCGTTCCGGCATGTCCTGCCCAATGTGCTGCCGCCGATTATCGTATTCGCAACGATCGGCCTCGGAAACGTCATCGTGCTCGAAGCCGGGCTATCCTATCTCGGCTTCGGGATCCAGCCGCCGGCGCCAAGCTGGGGGAACATGATTCGCGACGGCTCCGAGCTGATGACTGCGGCGTGGTGGGTCTCCCTCTTTCCTGGACTTGCGATCGTGACGACGGTGATGGCGGTGAACGCACTGGGCGAGAGCCTGCGACGGTCGCTCGGCCGCTCGGAGAGCCGCGCATGAGCGCCCCCCTGCTCACCGTCAAAGACCTGCGCACGTATTTCTATCCCGGCGGCGGCAAGGTGGCCCGCTCGGTGGATGGCGTGTCCTTCCATATAAATGAGGGAGAGACCGTCGGGATCGTCGGCGAGTCCGGCTGCGGAAAATCCGTGACTGCTCTTTCCATCATGCGGTTGATCCGCGCTCCCGGCCGCGTCGAGGCGGGCAGCAAGATCGAGTTCGACGGGAAGGATCTCGTCACTCTCGACGACGATTCCATGCGACGGATCCGCGGCAACCGGATCGCGATGATCTTTCAGGAGCCGATGTCGGCGCTCAATCCCGTGTTCTCGGTTGGAGACCAGATCGCCGAGGTCGCCCGGATCCACGCGGGCGCGTCACGCCGCGACGCCTGGAAGAAAGCCGTCGAGATGCTGGCGCTCACGGGCATTCCCGCTCCCGACCAGCGGGCGAAGCAGTACCCGCACCAGCTCTCGGGGGGAATGCGGCAGCGCGTGCTGATAGCGATGGCGCTCGTGATGAACCCGGCGCTCATCATTGCGGACGAGCCGACCACCGCGCTCGACGTCACCATCCAGGCGCAGATTCTGGAGCTGCTGCGCGACGTGCAGCAGAAGTTCGGCACCGCCGTTCTGCTCATCACGCATGACCTCGGAGTGATCGCGGAGATGACGAAGCGCGTCATCGTGATGTACGGCGGCGAGGTCGTGGAAGAAACGTCGACGCCGGACCTTTTTACATCGGCGCACCATCCCTACTCCGAAGGCCTGCTGCACGCGATGCCGCGCGTGGGAGACAAGCGCGAGCGACTGAACGTGATTCCCGGAACGGTGCCGCCTCCGACCGCGTGGCCCAGCGGCTGCCGCTTCCGCGACCGGTGCAAGTATTCCTGGGAGCGCACCGAGCACGAACATCCGCCGCTGTACGAGATCGGGCCTGGACACGTGAGCCGCTGTCATCTGGCCGACGAGCCCGAACGCAGGAAAGACCCGCACAAGCCGCTCGTCGCGCGCAGGAGCATCGACGCCTCATGACGACATCAGCTCGCGAACCCCGCAAGACGGCCCGCGACGGGGAGCCGCTGCTGTCGGTGCGGAATCTCACCAAGGCGTTCGCTTCCCGAAAAAGACTTTTTCGAAAGGCAGAGGTCGTATACGCCGTCAACGACGTCTCCTTCGACGTGCACGACGGCGAGACGCTGGCGATCGTGGGAGAATCCGGCTGCGGCAAGACCACGACCGGCCGCTCGATCCTGCGGCTCATCGAGCCTACGTCCGGCGAGATCAAGTTCGCCGGCCAGGACGTGGCTGCCCTCAAGGGCAGTGCGCTCCGGAAGATGCGTCGCGAGATGCAGATCATTTTTCAGGATCCCTTCTCGTCGCTGAACCCGCGCATGACCGTCGGAGCGATCATCCGCGAGGGGATGCTCATCCACGGGCTCGCCACCCGCGCCGAAGCGGAGAAGCGCGCGGGCGACCTCCTCGAAGAGGTCGGGTTGCGCGCGGAGTACGCGTCGCGGTACCCGCACGAGTTCTCGGGCGGCCAGCGGCAGAGAATCGGCGTGGCGCGCGCGTTGTCTGTGCAGCCGCGGCTGATCATCTGCGACGAGCCAGTGTCCGCGCTCGACGTGTCCGTGCAGGCGCAGGTGATAAATCTGCTGCAGGACCTGCAGCGCGACCGCAACCTCACTTACATCTTCATCGCGCACGACCTGTCGGTAGTCGAGCACATCGCGGACAGGGTGGCGGTTATGTATCTGGGCAAGATCGTGGAGCTGGCGGAGTCCGAGGCGCTCTTCAGCCAGCCGCTGATGCCGTACACGCAGGCGCTGTTGTCCGCGGCACCGGTGCCCGACCCCGCGCGCACGCGCGATCGCATCGTGCTCCAGGGCGACGTTCCCTCGCCGGCGAACCTTCCAACCGGATGCGTCTTCCATCCGCGCTGCCATCATCCCGCCCGCGACGAGGCGTGCGCGAAGATCGTCCCGCCGCTCGAAGAAAAGGAGACCGGCCATTTCGTGGCCTGCATCAAGCAGCCCCCGACCATGGTCGACTGGGCGCAACAGCAATCTGCTGGTGGCACGAAACCGCCTGAGCGGTATCTTCCGCTGGCCGCACTGTCCCCTTCCCACCGCAGCGAGGGAGTACAATCGTGAGCACGCCGAACGACCCGAACCGATCCGTCTTCGAGCAGCCGCAAGCCGCAACGGTAGCCCATGACGAGATGCCGCCCGGAATGAACGCTGCCGGCGACCGCAGCTTCTTCGGTCATCCGAAAGGCCTGTCGACGCTCTTCTTCACCGAGATGTGGGAGCGCTTCTCCTTCTACGGACTGCGCCCGCTTCTAGTCCTGTTCATGACCGCCGCCCTGATGGACGGCGGCTTTGGCTTTGACCGTAGCCAGGCGTCGGCGATCGTCGGCATCTACGCAGCATGCGTCTATCTCGCCTCGCTCCCCGGCGGATGGATCGCCGACCGGCTTATCGGCCTGCGCAAGGCGATCCTGTACGGCGCGGTGCTCATCTCGCTCGGACACATGTCGGTGGGCTTGTCCGCCTTCATGGGAAGCAGGGTTCCCTTCTTCCTCGGCCTCGTGCTGATCGTGCTCGGCACCGGCCTGCTCAAGCCGAACATCTCCGCGATCGTCGGCGACCTGTACCCGGAAGGCGGCGCCCGACGCGACGCAGGTTTCTCGATCTTTTACATGGGCATCAACATCGGTGCCTTCTTCGGACAGCTCATCACGGGTATCCTGGGCGAGTCGGTCGGCTGGCACTTTGGCTTCGGCGCCGCCGGCGTCGGCATGCTGCTCGGTCTCATAATCTTCGTCACCCGCTCGCAGAAAACACTCGGCACGCTCGGCCTGGAGCCGACGCGCCATCCCGATCCCGCGATCCAGGCGAAGCAGGAGAAGTTCGGTAAGCTGGCGGTTGGCACAGGCCTCGCCGCACTGCTGATCGTCATCGTGCTCGCCGCGACCGGAGGGCTCGAGCTCAACCCGCAGGGAATCGCGGCGAACATGACGTACGTGCTCGTCGGAACGGCGGCCATGTATTTCCTCTATCTCTTCGCGCTGGGCGGACTCACCACCGACGAGAAGAAGCGCGTGGGAGTCATAGCCGTTCTCTTCATCTTTGCGGCGATCTTCTGGTCAGCGTTCGAGCAGGCTCCGACGTCGCTGAATCTGTTCGCGCGCGATTTCACGGATCGCATGGTCGGCGGATTCGAAGTGCCGGCCACCTGGTTCCAGTCGGTCAACTCGTTCTTCGTGATCCTGCTCGCGCCGCTGTTCGCGATCATGTGGATCTCCATGGGAAAGCGCGGCAAGGATCCATCCAGCCCGATCAAGTTCGCGTTCGGCCTTTTCTTCGCCGGACTCGGATTCCTGATGATGATCGTCGCCGCCAACCAGGTAGTCGCGAGCGGTGGAATCGCGAAGGTGTCTCCGTGGTGGCTCGTCGGCAGCTACTTCTTTCAGACCGTCGGTGAGCTGGCACTCAGCCCCGTCGGCCTGAGCTCGATGACCAAGCTCGCGCCGCGGAAGTTCGCCGGACAGATGATGGGCGTCTGGTTCCTGGCGTCAGCCGTAGGAAACCTCATCGGCGGACGAGTCGGCGGACATGTTGATCCCGAAAAGCTTGAGCAGATGCCGATACTCTTCTCGCGCACGGCGTGGTCGCTGCTCATTGCCGCGGCGATCCTGGCGCTGCTCTCGGTCCCCATCAAGCGCATGATGCGCGAGAGCTCGGCGGCTAAGCACTAGCCCGTGATGATCTTGTAGTAGCTGTCCTCGTCGGGAGCTACGCGACCGAGCCGAGCTCGGTCGCTAAGACGCTCCCTGTGAGGACAGCTACTACAAGATCATCCAGTCGTTCGTGCGAAGCGCCTCACTGCGGACGGGAGCGTCCGGCCGACGAGGGTACCACGGTGCAATCGGCCGTAGCTGAGGCTACGGGCCCGGTCAGGGCCAGTTGAACACGCTCGCGGGCCGGCTGCGCTCTCGAGCCCTGTGCAGATCGTTCGGTTCCTTCCAGAAAGTCCGGCCGAAGTCACGTACGGTCAAGCGCAATTCGGGGCGCCGCTTGCCGTCGGGGTTTATCGGATACGCCAGGTCGAGCCGCGCGAGCCGTCGGGACCGGGGAGGACTCGCTACCAACAGACCGACGCCGGCGCTGTAGCGAACTGGCGTGTCGACGCCGAAGGGCGAGTCTCCCGCCCAGATCTTGCCGGCGTCGGCGAAGCCCGCGATGCCGATGGTCGCGTATTTGCGAAACCTGCCCCACACATATTTGTCTTCCGCGCGGAGCACCACCCGCCGGGCGCCCCCCGTCTGCGAATTCCGGAATCCGCGCAAACCGCCCTCGCGCGACGCGAACGTCAGCTGGTACGGCACGCGCGATCGCCAGCCTCCCGTCCATTCGAGACTCGTCGTCGCCGTGTGCCGGGAGAACGGCCTCGCGAACAGCGCGAACCGGCCGCTGGACAGCACGCTGTTCCAGTTGTCTTCGTCCCCCTTCCTGCGGCCCTCTACATTCAGCTCCAGCGCCCCGAACACGGAGGGCGAGCCCACTCCGGCGTACGCGCTGGCCGACGCGAAGAAATCCTGGTCGCTCTTGCTGTCGAGAAACTCGAATCCCCTCCCCAGCAGGAAACCGAGCTGCAGACCCTTGCGCACATCCTGCCTGGCATCGAGCGCGTCGAAGCCGACGACTTCCATGAAGTTGATCACGCGTGCGCCCAAGAGCGCGTTGATTCGCGCCTGGCGCTGCTCGGTGTATCGCCCGATCAACGCGGTGGACGTGTCGGCCACCAGCTCCCCATCCACGATACGAACCGGCGCGTCCCCCGGCATCACGCGCTCCTTCGTAAGCGACCCGCCTGCGAGCAGGAACCTGCCGACGGGGCCGAGGCGAGCCACGCCGCCTAGCTCCGCGTACTCCCGGTCGACCGCGATGTGCACCTGATCCGCGTCCGGCCGTCGAAAGCGCGTGTACGTGTCGACCTCGCCAGCGCCCACGCGCCAAGCAAACCGCTGCAGATCCGTGAGAAACGGGTGACTCGCATCGACCAGCCACTCCTTGCCTAGCTGCTGCCTGCCCGCCTCGATGGACAGCTGGTACGGTCGTCCAAAAAACTGGTAGTCGGTGACGCGCACCGAATACGAATCACGAAACTCACGCCCGTCCTCCCACCGGAGCGCGGCGTGCAGCCCGCGCCCGAACAGGTTTCGGTTGCCGAACTTCGCCGAGCGGATGAACGGCGATGAAGCCGACACGGATCCGCCGATGATGAGCGAGATTTCGTCGATCGTGGTGACGACGACTATCACCCCGCCCTGTCCGTCGCTTACAGACGCCACCGTCGCTTCGGAGATGAACGGCTGTGCCCGAAGTATTCGCTCGGATTCGGCGCGCCGAAGCTCGTCGCAACCCTCGCCGATGTGTAGCGCGATGTAGCGCCGCACGACTTCCGGCTTCGTTGTCTCGTGCATCTTCCTCGCAACCCTGCCCGTCCGCGCGATGACGCCGGTTTCGGAGCCTTGGAACGGTGGCCGGGTATCGATCTCTATCGCGTTGATGATCTGCCCCGCGCACGGCACGGCTTCGCGCACCGGGATCTGGGCGCCGGCGACTCCCGCGGCAAGGGGTAGCAACCAGATGACGCGCGCCATGCGCATCGGGGGTCGCGCGGGAGGAAGACTCATGCGTACGATATACTAGGCCGGGCGGACATCGAACAGTCCGGATCGCCTGCATGTGGGACGCGCAGTCTCACGCAACGGTACCAGGGAGATGCGCTTTGTACACGAGTCCAGTCGTCGCGGTCACGGCAACCATCCGGGAAGAAGACCATCCCCGCCGCGTTCGACTGAACGCGGCCTATATCACGGCCCTTGAGAACGCAGGGCTCGTACCGCTCGTGATTCCTCCGCTCTCAGACCCCGCCGCGGCCGAAACGATTCTCGCCGGCGTCGATGGACTCGTACTGACCGGCGGCGAGGACGTCGCGCCGGCGTATTTCGGCGAGCAGCAGCACCCGAAGCTGGGAACCGTCCACGAGGCGCGCGACGCCACCGAGATCGCGCTCATCTCCGCCGCGCGGCGGCTGCGCATGCCGCTGCTCGCGATCTGCAGAGGGATCCAGGTGCTCAACGTCGAGTGTGGCGGCAGCCTCATTCAGGACATCGCAGCACAGAGGCCGGGAGCGCTGGAGCACAACGCACGCGGCTCACGCACCGAATCGGTGCACGGTGTAGTGATCGATACCGATTCGATACTCGGACTCGCGTTCGGCGCCACGGCGATCGATGTGAACTCGCTACATCATCAGGCGATCGACCGCCTGGGAGAGGGCCTCCGCGTGACAGCCACGTCACCGGATGGCATCGTCGAAGGAGTGGAGAGCACGGACGATTGGTGGGTGCTCGCCGTGCAATGGCATCCGGAGGAAATGGACCGGTGCGCGCATCAGGGCGCGGAGCCTGGACCGCTCTTCAAGGCTTTTGCGGAAGCGGTGCGAGCGTACTGATCCCCTGACAGGCGCTGCTTCTGCGGCAGGCGCAGTCAGCCGTCACCGCCCAGCACGCGTCGGTACACGCCCAACGTTAGATCAGCCGTACGCTCGACGGAGAAATGCTTTGCTCGATCCCGCGCGCCGGCGGACAAGCGCGCGGTGAGAGCCGGATCCTTGAGAATCGACGCCACATCCGACCCGAGCTTCGCCGCGTCCCCAACCCCGCTCAGCAAACCCGATGTGCCTCCTTCCAGAACTTCCGGTATCCCCCCGCCCGAAGTCGCTGCGATAGGCTTCCCCATCGACATCGCGTCCAGCAACACCGTGCCTAACCCCTCTTCCTTGGAGCTCAGCGTCACGACGTCCGCCACCGCGAGCAGCGAATCGGCGTCCTGGCGATAGCCGGCCACGATAAGAGTCCCCGCCAATCCCAGCCGCGCAGCCTCGGATTCGACCGCGCTGCGCAAGGGTCCGTCGCCGACCAGCAGCGCCTGCACGCCGGGGATCTCGTCGCGCACTGCAGCGATCGCCCGGACGAAGGTCAACGGGTCCTTGTGACCGACAAGCTGTGAGACTTGTACGACCAGGGGCGAGCCACGGGGGACGCCAAGCTCCGCGAGCGTCTCCGGCTTCGCGGGCGAAAACTCCCTGCCAAGGTCGACGCCGCTCGGGATGATCGTAATTCTATCTTCCGGGATCCCGCTCGCGACCATGGCCCTCGCGACGGCCTGGGAGATTGCGATGATCGCGGCCGCACGCCCGTATATCCAGCGCGACCCGAAGTTCGACCGGAGCTTGAAGTCGACTCGGCGGGTCACCACGGTCCTGGCATCAGTTCCAATCGTAGCCAGGGCGGCAAGCGCTACGGCGTGGCCGGTGTGCGCGTGCACGATCTGCACGCGCCGCCGCAGCAGCGCCGCGCGCAGTGCGAAGACCGCGACAGGATCGAACTCGAAGCGCGGCGAACAGGGCTCGACTGCAAGGCCGGCCTGCGACGCGCGCTGGATAAACGGCTCGCCAGGGCGCCCGGCGGCCATTGAAAGGTGCCCGCGACGCGCGAGCGCCTCAGCTAGCCAGAGCGCCTGCCGCTCGCCGCCGCGCCAGCCCCGCTCCGTATCCAGGTGCAGGACCGAGAGCACCGGAGCTTCCGTCACGCGGCCCGGAGCCCGCTGGCGCGGTCAGACTGCCTGAAGTCGGGTAACCCGGGGGTTCTTCGCGTCATAAGTCGGTTAAGGAATTCGGTAAGATGCCGCATAGCGACCGCGAGCGTCTGGCACGGGGACCGCACGGTGGAGCTTCAGGTCACAAAAAGGGTATACGAGGCAGACGGTCCGGCATATCTTGTCCCCACGTCAGTTTACTCTCTGGAGCTGCTGAGAACTGTGCTCTATATCTGCATCCCGACCTACAACGAGGCGCCAACGATCGGCGTTCTGCTCTGGCGCATCAGAGCGGTTTTTCAGGAGTACCCTAAGGAGTACGAGATCCTGGTGTACGACGACGCCAGCACCGACTCGACGGCCGCCACCCTCGAGCCGTACAAGGAAGTTCTGCCGCTTTCCGTGATAAAAGGCGACGCCCGGGCCGGCTATGGCCACGCCGTCGAGGCGTGCTTCCGACAGGTCGTCCGTCGCACCCGGTATCCCAGGCGCGACGCCATGATCGTCATGCAGGCCGATTTCACCGACCTTCCGGAACAGATCCCGGAGCTCGTGCGACGGTTCGAGGGCGGCGCGGACGTAGTCGTAGCGGACCGTTCCGGATCCGCCGGCCTGCCCAAACCGGTGCGCAGGCTACGGCAGCTGTCGTCGGTGCTGACGAGGAGGTTTACGGGGCTGACCGGTGTCGGGGATCCGTTCTGCGGCTTCCGGCTTTACAGAGTGTCCGTTATCAAGGACCTGCTCGCCGCGCGCGGAAATGCCGGGTTGGCCCCCGCCGCGGGCCTCGGCGCGAATCTGCAGCTGCTGCTGTCGGTCGCGCGGCATGCGCGACGGGTCGAGAGCGTGCCGCTCCCCGTGAGCTATGACATTCGCGTTCGCGAGAGCAGAGTGCGCCCCGTCGGCGACGCCATGGATCTGTACAAATTCGCGCTACGGAACTGGAAGGCGCCCGTGCCCGCGACTCCCGCGAGGGCCGCCCGATGATCGCCGCCGTCACGCTCGCCATTCTCACCGGGCTGAGCCAGGCCCCCGCGCCATCCGGAGCGAATCACCCGTTCGGCGTAGGCGAGAAGCTCACCTTCGATGTGCGGTTCGGCCCTCTGAAAGTGGGCACGAGCACGATGGAGGTGCGCGAGATCAGCCACATCCGCGGCCGCGCCGCGTACAAGACGTACTTCAGAGTCCAGGGCGGAACGTTTTTCTACAAGGTGGACGACGTTCTGCAGAGCTGGATCGACACCGAGACGCTGTCCTCGCTGCGGTTCGTGCAGTCGCTGGAGGAAGGATCGCGTCAGCGCGAGCGACACTTCGAGATCTACCCGGACCGCTCGGTTTTCGTGGAAGTGACCAAGAGCCCGGCGGAGCTCCCCTCCGTCGCGCGACCTCTCGACGACGCGTCGTTTCTCTACTTCATCAGGACGATTCCGCTGGAGATGGGACAGACGTACGAGTTCAACCGGTACTTCAGGCCGGACCGCAATCCCGTAAAGGTCAGAGTGATGCGGCGGGAAAGGATCGTGGTGCCCGCGGGGACGTTCAACGCGATCGTCGTTCGCCCAACGATCAAGACCAAGGGAATCTTCGCCGAAGACGGAGAGGCCGAGCTCTGGCTGTCCGATGACGAGCGCCGGATGGTGCTTCAGTTGAAGACGAAGGTGTCGTTTGGGACTTTGAACCTGTTCCTGCGGTCCTACACGCCAGCGAGATAGTCATCGGTGATCAGTGATCAGGGAGAATCGCAACCCCTCTGATCACTGATCACTGATAGCTAGTACGTGCTCACCCGTGTCTCCGACCACCGGTCGCGCAGACGCCTGGCAGTTCCCGGGCTGACCACGCGAATCGCGAGATACGCCACGGCTCCCACAACGGCGACCTTGATCGCCATTCCAACCAGCCAGAACGCAACTCCGAGCAGCCCGCCGAAGATTTTGAATACCAGGCCGAGCGCGAAGAGCCCGAGCATGGCAAAGAGGCCGGTCATGAGAATGGTGCGTATCATAGGTTCTCCAAATGCTGTTGGCTGTCGGCTATTAGCTGTCGGCTAATCAGTCCTCCAGCTCGTCACAGTTAATACGAAGCGCCTCTCGGAGGGTTTCAAATCGCAGACGTCATAGTCGTCGGCGCGGGCCTGATAGGCAAGGCCTGCGCGGCCGCGATCGCCGACCGCGGTGCCAGCGTCCTCCTGCTCGAGCACGCGAGCCCCGGCGAGGCGTCCAGCGCGTCCGCGGGCATGCTCGCTCCGTCCGTCGAGCGCGCCGATGGAACGGCGCACACGCTCGGAGTCGCTGCAAGAGATCGTTATCCGGCATACATCGAATGGCTGTCGGACCGGACGGGGGTCAGCGTTCCCCTCAACCGGCTCGGCGTGCTGCAGGTGGCACTTTCACCGGCTGGCGTGAAAGGGCTAGGGCGCAGCGCCAATCCCGGCACGCAATGGCTCGACCGCGCCGAGCTGACGGATCTGGAGCCGTCGCTTTCACACGCGCTCGGCGCTCTCTATTCCCCGGACGACGGGTGCGTGGACAACGTGCGGTTGCTCCACGCACTCGACGTCCTGTTGTCGCAGTCGCCGCGCGTTCGGCGCGTCGCCGCCCGGGTCACCGCGATCGATGCGACGCAGAATTCCGCCGGCGCGACGGATAGTGGCGGCGCGCGCTACGACGCAGGTCACATTGTAGTCGCGGCGGGCGCGTGGTCGGGGCAGATCGAGGGAGCTCGCTTCGCTCGGGCAGTTCTGCCCGTGCGCGGCCAACTGGTGTCGTACGCGGCCGCACCTTGCCGGCACACGCTGTATGGGCCCCGCGGATACCTGGTTCCCCGTGGAGGAAGCGCGATAGCCGGAAGCACGATGGAGCAGGTGGGCTTCTCGGCCGGGACGACGCCCGACGGAATCGCCAGAGTTCGCACTGCGGGCGAAGAGATCTGCCCCGGGCTCGCGGGTGCTCCGCCGCTCGCTGCCTGGGCCGGACTTCGCCCTGTAACTCCAGACCTCCTCCCACTCCTGGGGACCGATCCCGAGCTTCGCCGCGTTGTATACGCCACAGGCCACTCGCGAAACGGCGTCCTCCTAGCGCCTCTAACCGCCGATATCGTCTGCGATCTGATTTTTGAGGCCGTCCTAAATTTGAATATCTCGCAATACCGTCCCGACCGGTTCTGACATACATTCACAAAATCATGCCGGTTGCAGAGGTCGGGGATGAGAGCGTGAATCAACCGCTCTACCAGATTCTGGGACGCCACAGGTCGGAGGCGCTGCCGGACCGCAAGCCGTCGTGGCTCAAGGTCCGCGCGCCGGGCGGGGCCAACTACCTCAAGCTGCGACAGATGATGCGGGAGCTCGATCTCCACAGCGTCTGCGAAGAGGCGCACTGCCCCAACGTTGGCGAGTGCTGGGAGCACGGCACGGCGACCTTCATGATCCTGGGCGATACCTGCACGCGGAACTGCGCGTACTGCGCGGTGAAGCACGGGCGCCCGCCGGCCTACGACATTGCGGAGCCGTCCCGCGTCGCCGAAGCGATCGCGCGGATGGAGCTGAGGCACGCCGTCATTACGTCCGTCGACCGCGATGACCTGCCCGATTTCGGCGCGTACATCTTCGCCGAGACCATCAGGCAGATCCATGCGCGTCTTCCCGACTGCTCCGTGGAGGTCCTCGTCCCTGACTTCCAGGGCAAAGAAGCGAGCATCCGCATGGTGCTCGACGCCGGCCCCGAGATCTACAATCACAACACCGAGACCGTGCCCCGATTGTACAAGCGCTGCCGGCCGGGCGGACGGTACGAGCGGGTGCTGAGCATTTTTCGCCTCGCCAAGCAGATCGCGCCACACATCCCCACGAAGACGGGGATCATCCTCGGCATGGGCGAGACGATCGAGGAAGTGAAGCAGACGATGTCCGAGCTGCGCGCTGTTGACGTGGACATCCTTACGCTCGGCCAGTACCTGCGCCCGTCCAACTCGCACATCGCGCTCGACCGGTATGTGAAACCGGAGGAGTTCCGCGATCTGTACGAAGCGGGGATGGCGATGGGCTTTCGTCATGTTGAATCGGGGCCGCTGGTGCGCTCGAGCTATCACGCGTGGGAGCAGGTGCAGTCGGCGGGGGTGGCATGAGGCGGTTTGTGGATTGTGGTTTTGTGGATTGTGGTTTCTGGTTTGCGCAGCCCAACCAAAATCGAGTTCCGCAAACCACAAACCAGAAACCAGAAACCTTCTAATGGCAAAGAAGCCTGCCCGATCACCATCCAGGAGCGACGCAGAGTTGAACCGCGCGCTCCTCCGCTCGATGCTGCTGCAGCGCCGGTTCGAGGAGCGTTCCGCCGAAGCGTATGCGCTTGGCAAGATCGGCGGATTCTGCCACCTGTACATCGGTCAGGAAGCGATCAGCGCCGGGGCACTATCGGTGCTCCGGCCGGACGATTACGTCGTGACTGCGTACAGGGATCATGGCCTCGCGCTCGCGAGGGGGATGACGGCGCGCGCTGTGATGGCCGAGCTGTTCGGGCGGCGTGACGGGTGCGCGGGCGGCAAGGGTGGCTCCATGCACCTGTTCGACTCCAAGCTGAACTTCCTCGGCGGGCACGGCATCGTCGGCGCTCACATTCCGCTGGCCGCCGGCGTCGCATTTGCCATCAAGTACCGCGGCGGCGACCAGGTTTGCCTCTGCTTCTTCGGCGAAGCGGCGGTCAACATAGGCGCATTCCACGAGGCCCTGAACATGGCCGGGCTGTGGAAGCTTCCGGCCGTGTTCATCATCGAGAACAACCGGTACGGCATGGGAACCGCGGTGTCACGCGCGATGGCGAACGAAGACGTCACCGTCCGCGCGGCGACGTACAACATTCCGGGCGAATCGCTCGACGCGCAGGATGTGTTCGCCGTGCGGGACGCGATTTCCCGCGCCGTCGAGCGCGCGCGCTCGAATAAAACGCCGACGCTGCTCGAGATGCGCACGTACCGGTTCATGGGGCATTCGATGTCCGACGCCGTGAGCGGAACCTACCGGACAAAGGCCGAGCTCGAGGAAGAGATGCGCCGGGACCCGATCATACTTCTGAAGACGCACATGACCGGCGCCGGAGAGATCGACGACGACGCCTACGCCAAGCTGGACGACGAGATCAAGGCGGAAGTTCAGGACTCCTGGGATTTCGCCGACGCGAGCCCGGAGCCGGAGTTGGAGGAGTTGTATGCGAATGTGGTGGTGGAATAGTGGCCATCGTCACCTTCCGCGACGCGCTCAACCAGGCTCTTCGTGAAGAGATGCAGAACGACGATCGCGTCTTCCTGATGGGCGAGGAGGTCGCGGAGTACAACGGCGCGTACAAGGTATCTCGCGGGCTGCTCGACGAATTCGGTCCGATGCGCGTCGTGGACACGCCGATCGCCGAGCTCGGCTTCGCCGGGATCGGTGTCGGAGCCGCGATGGTGGGCCTGCGCCCGGTGATCGAGTTCATGACGTGGAATTTCGCGCTGCTCGCGATCGATCAGGTCGTCAACGCCGCCGCGAAGATGCTGTACATGTCCAACGGCCAGTTCAGGATGCCCATGGTCTTCCGCGGCCCGAACGGCGCTGCGCTGCAGCTTTCGGCGCAGCACTCGCAGGCGTGGGAGAGCTGGCTCGCGCACATCCCCGGGCTCAAGGTCGTCACCCCGGCGACGCCGTACGACGCCAAGGGATTGCTCAAGAGCGCCATCAGGGACGACAACCCCGTCGTGTTCCTCGAGGGCGAGATGCTGTACAACACCAAGGGCGAGGTGCCCGAGGGTGAAGAAATTCTCATCCCGCTCGGCAAGGCGGAGCGGAAGCGCGAGGGCGAGCACTGCTCGATCATCGCGCACGGCAAGACCGTCCTGATCGCCATCCAGGTTGCGGACGCGCTCGCCAAGGAAGGGATCCGCATCGACGTGATCGACCTGCGCACCGTACGCCCCATGGATGTCGACGCGATCGCGGAGTCGGTGAAGAAGACGAACCGCGCGGTGGTCGTCGAAGAGGGCTGGGAGGTGTGCGGAATCGGCGCGCAGGTGGTGGACTATATCCAGCGCGAGTGCTTCGACTACCTGGACGCGCCGGTTCTCCGCGTGCACCAGGCCGACGTGCCCATGCCGTACGCCAGGAATCTGGAGAGAGCGGCGAAGCCTGACGCGCAGAAGGTGACCGCCGCGGTGCGCAAAGTCCTGTACCAAGAGTGATCGGCCATGGCCACTAAAGTCGTGATGGAGGCGCTGTCCCCGACGATGGAGGAAGGCCGCCTCGTCAAATGGAACAAGAACGAAGGCGACGCCGTGAAGACGGGCGATAGCCTCGCCGAGGTCGAGACTGACAAAGCCATCATGGAGCTCGTCGCGCGAGGCGACGGCGTGTTGCGGAAGCGACTGATAAACGAAGGCGACAGCGCGCCGGTCGGCCAGCTCATTGCCGTGATCGGAACGGCCGACGAAAACATCGACGCGCTGGCGGGCGGTGGGGCTGCCGCGCCTCAGGCGCCTGCCGCCGCGCAGGAAGCAAAACCGGGCGCTGGTGAACAACCTCCGCAGGAGGGCGCTGTCCCGGCCGGTCCCGCCCCGGACAGCGCCGCCCCGCCCGCGCAGGAGCGGCCGCGCGACGCCCGGACGTCCGTCCCGGACGATGCAGCGCAGTCGCAGGGGGAGGCATCCACGCCGCCCCAGGAGCGAGACCGCAGAGGCGCGGAGCGGACCTCCACCGGATCGCAGGGCGCCACTCTAGGCACCGGCAGCAGCGAGCCCGGCGACCGCGTGCGGTCGTCACCGCTCGCGCGCAAACTCGCGTCGGAGCGCGGCGTCGAGCTGACAACGATCCAGGGCTCAGGCCCCGGCGGCCGGATCGTGAAGAAGGACATCGAGGAGGCGGCGGCGCAGCCATCGGCCGCGCAAGCGCAGGGGGCACAGGCCGGAAAAGAGCGTGCGTCGGCTGCGCCGGCGGCCAGGAGGATCTCGACCGAGGGCGACTATCAAGACATCCCGCTCACGCAGATCCGGAAGACCATCGCCCGGCGGCTTGCTGAATCGATCGGCCCTGTCCCGACGTTCTATCTCACCGCGGAGCTCGACGTGGAGCGCGTGGCCGAGATGCGGGACTCGATAATCGAGCTCGGCGCGGAGTACAAGGTCTCGTTCAACGACATCGTGCTCAAGGCGGTGGCGACGGCGCTGCAGCAGCACCCGGAGGTCAACGCGCACTGGCTCGGCGACAAGATGCGGTACTTCAATCGCGTCCACATCGGCATGGCCGTGGCGGTCGAGGACGGGCTCATCACGCCGGTGATCTTCGACGCCGACACGAAAGGACTCGCGGACATCTCGCGCGAATCGCGCGAGCTCGCGAAACGCGCCCGCGACCGGAAGCTCAAGCCGGACGAGTACACGGGCGCGACTTTCTCGGTCTCCAACCTGGGCATGTTCGGCATCGAGCACTTCACCGCGATCATCAATCCGCCCGAGGCGGCGATCCTCGCCGTAGGCGGAGTGGAGGAGCGGGTCGTAGCAGTCGACGGCGCGCCGGCCGTGCGCAAGCGGATGAACGTCACTCTGAGCTGCGACCACCGCGTGATCGACGGCGCGACGGGCGCGAAGTTTCTCCAAACGCTGCGGCGCTTGATCGAGAATCCGCTACTGCTCGTTTACTGAGCCAACAGCCAACAACCAACAGCTATGTCTTCTTTCGACGTGATCTTCATCGGCGGCGGGCCCGCCGGCTATGTCGGCGCGATCCGTTGCGCGCAGCTCGGATTGTCCGTCGCCGTGGTCGAGCGCGAAGCGCTCGGCGGGACGTGCGTGCTCTGGGGCTGCATTCCAGCCAAGGCGCTGCTGGAGGCAGCCGCGCTCGCTAACCGCGTGCGCCACGCCGGCGAGTTCGGCGTGCAGGTCGGTGACGTGAAGTTCGATTACGGCGTCGCCATGAAGCGCTCGCGCGCGGTCAGCAGCCAGAACTCGAAAGGCGTGGAGTTCCTGTTCAAGAAGAACAAGGTTACGCACATCAAGGGCACGGCAAAGCTCGCCGGAAAGAACGCGGTCTCCGTGAAGACCGCCGACGGCAAGGACGAAAAGCACGAAGCGAAGAAAGGGATCGTCGTCTCCACCGGGTCGCGCGTGAAGGGTCTCCCGCAGGCCGGGCTCGAGCTGAACAAGACAACCGTGATCTCGTCGGACGAGGCGCTCATTCTCGAGCAGGCCCCGAAGACGATGGCCATCGTCGGCGCGGGCGCCGTGGGCTGCGAGTTCGCCGACGTGTTCAACGCCTTCGGCACCGCGGTCACGCTCATCGACGTCGCGCCGGTGATCCTCCCGCTCGAAGACGCCGACTGCTCGGCAGAGCTCGCGAAGGCGTTCAAGAAGCGCAAGATCGACGTGATCACCGGCGCGAAGATCTCGAACGTGAAGGTCGGGAAGAGCTCGGTGAAGATGACCGTCGATGCCGGAGGCAAGAAGCAGGATCTGGAAGTCGAGAGAGTCCTCGTCGCCGCCGGCCGCGCGCCGAACATCGACGAGATCGGGCTCAAGGAGGCTGGAGTGCAGCTCTCCGACAAGGGCTTCGTCAAGGTCAACGAGAGGATGGAAACGAGCGTGAAGGGCATCTACGCCATCGGAGATGTGGCCGGGCCGCCGATGCTGGCGCACAAAGGATCGCGCGAAGGAGTGGTGCTCGCCGAAGTGCTAGCCGGCCACAAGACGCACGGGATCAACTACGACAACATCCCGAACGCGACCTACTGCCATCCGGAGGTCGCGTCGATCGGTCTCACGGAGCAACAGTGCATGGAGAAGAAACTGGACTACAAAGTCGGCCGCTTCCCCTTCTCCGCCAACGGCCGCGCGCGCACGTCGGGCGAGACCGACGGCTTCGTGAAGATCATCCGGGATGCGAAGTACGGGGAGATCCTGGGCGCGCACATCATCGGCGCGCACGCGACGGAGCTGATTCACGAGCTTGCAGTCGCCAGGGAGAACGAATTCACGGTGGAAGAAGTGGATCTCGCCATCCACGCGCATCCCACGCTGGCGGAGGCCGTCGCGGAGGCGGCGCTTGATTCGCTCGGCAGGGTAATACATGCGTAGCGCAATGTGATCAGTGATCAGTGAGGGCTGGCAACGCCGTTTTGCAGTTCTGATCACTGATCACTGATCGCTTTATATGCCTTCCCCCCAGCTCTGGGTCGTATCGCTCGGCACCGTCCCCTACGCCGACGCACTCGAACTGCAGCGCTCGGTTGCCGCGCAGCGAATCTCGGGGGAGGTATCGGAAGATGTTTTGCTCCTCATGGAGCACCCGCCGGTGGTCACCCTTGGCCGCTCCACCAGGAACGCCAACCTCACCGCTTCCCCCGAGCTGCTGAAGGCGCGGGGCGTAGAGCTTTTCGAGGTCGAGCGCGGAGGCGACGTCACCTTTCACGGCCCGGGACAGCTGGTGGGATACCCGATCATCGATCTCAAGCGCCACAAGGAGGACCTGCACTGGTATCTGCGCACCGTGGAGCAGGCGCTGATAGACACGCTGGAGGCGCTTGGAATCGCCGCTGGACGCAACACCGGCTACACCGGCGTCTGGACCGGAGGAAAAAAAATCGCGTCCATCGGCGTGCATGCGCGTGACTGGGTCACGTGGCACGGCTTCGCGCTCAACGTCACGACCGATCTCTCGTACTTCGACTTGATGGTTCCCTGCGGGATCCCGGACGTCACGATGACATCCGTCGCGCGCGAGCTGAGCCCGTCCTCGATGACGGTCTCGAAAGTGGGCGACGTAGCCGCGAGAGCGTTTGCCCGGCTCCTGTCGCTGGAGCCCGTATATTTCGACGAGTGGCCGACACACCCCGCACCTACCAACCGCGCGCGCGAGCGGTAGACACCGAACCCGGCGGCGGAGAGCTCGCTGCCGACCTGAACCCCGCCCAGGCGGCCGCGGGCACGCACGGCGACGGCCCACTCCTGATCATCGCCGGCGCTGGCACCGGCAAGACCCGGACTCTCGTCTATCGCGTCGCCCATCTCATCGAGCGCGGGATTCGCCCAGAGCGGATTCTGCTGCTGACCTTCACGCGCCGCGCTTCGCAGGAGATGCTGTCGCGCGCCGAGCGGCTTGCGGGCGGCAGCAGCAGAAGCGTGCACGGCGGAACGTTCCACGCTACGGGTCACCGTCTGCTCCGCCGGTTCGGCGAAGGCGCCGGGATCCCCAAGGATTTCAGCATCATGGACCAGGGAGACTCCGAGGACCTGATGCAGCTCTCCCGCGCGCAGCTCGGCTACGCCAAGGGCGCGAAGCGATTCCCGAAGAAGGAAACGCTGCAGTACGTGTACTCGCGGCACATAAACACCGGGTTCGAGGTGAAGGACATCATCCGCGATGAGTATCCGCAGTTCACGGATTACATCGACGATTTCCGGCGGATCTACGGAGACTACACGAAGCGGAAGCACGAGCGGAATCTCGTGGACTACGACGACCTGCTGCTATTCTGGGCCGGTCTGCTCGAGGAAGCGCCCGCGCTCGCCGACCGCATCACCGCGATGTACGACCACCTCTTGGTCGACGAGTACCAGGACACGAACGCGCTGCAGGCGCGAATCCTCCGCGGCATGTGCCGCACGCATTCCAACATCACGGTGGTGGGAGACGACGCCCAGAGCATCTACTCCTTCCGCGGCGCGAACTTCCGCAACATTCTCGATTTCCCCACCCAATTCCCGGGCACGACGATAGTGCCCCTGGAGCAGAACTATCGCTCCACCCCGGAGATCCTCGACGTCACCAACGAGCTGATCTCGCGCGCGCAGGAGCGTTTCACGAAGCAGCTCTGGACCGAGCGCGCGGTAGGAGAGAAGCCGTGGCTCGTGGCGGCGCGCGACGAGCAGCAGCAGACGACGTTCGTAGTGGACCGGATTCTGGAGCTGCACGAGGAAGGCATGGCGCTGCGCGACATGGCGGTCCTCTTTCGCGCGGGCTACATGTCGGCGGATCTCGAGATCGAGCTCACCAACAGGAAGATCCCCTTCGAGAAATGGGGCGGGATCAAGTTCCTCGAGACGGCTCACGTCAAGGACGTGCTCGCATTCCTGCGGATTCTTGAGAACCCGCGCGACGAGGTGAGCTGGTACCGGATACTCCAACTGCTCCCGGGCATCGGCGAAGCCACTGCGCGTGCGGCCATCGACGCGATGGCGGCCCTGGCCTGGGAGTCGGGCGCCTTCGGCCGGTACACGCCCCCCGCGCGTGCCCGTGCGGCCCACACGGCGCTCGTGGCGCTGCTGGACAGGCTACGGACACACGAGAGCGTGGATGCCGGATCGGTGAGCGTTGAGATTGCGGGCGTGCGGTCCCTGTATGATGCGATCCTCAAGGAGCGGTACGATCGTGCGGAGCCGCGCTTGGCCGACCTCGACCAGCTGCAAGTCATCGCGGCCGGGTATCCCGACCGGGAAACCTTCCTCTCGGCGTTGGCGCTCGAGCCCCCGCAGGCCACCCAGGACCTCGTGGGTGACCGCTCGCGCAGCGAGGACGACTACCTCGTGCTCAGCACAGCGCACTCCGCCAAGGGAAAGGAATGGGAGGCGGTATTCGTCATATGGGCCCTGGACGGGTGGTTCCCTTCCTCCCGCTCACTGTCCGACCCGGACCAGTTGGAGGAGGAGCGGCGCCTCCTGTACGTGGCGATGACGCGAGCGCGGGACCACCTCGCGGTGACGTACCCGCTGAACAGCTACGGCTCACGAATGGGCTCGGATTACTTCGTAGCTCAGCTCTCACGGTTCATCGACGCGGGCGTGCGGGAGAAAATGGAGCGCGTTACCCTGGCTGCTCCGCCGGCCGAAAGCGTTCCGGCAGTGCAGCTACCGGCTGTGGACCTGCGTGCTCTGCTGCGGGGGAGATTCGGTTAGGTCAGGCCCGTAACGAAAATCGGGGGACACCGATAACCGGCATCCCCCGACTTCCGATCTCAATTCTGAGCAGTAATACTGAGCCTTAATTCTGGTCCGTTTTGCAGGCGCTCCGTACGAACGACGGGTTGTTCTCCTCGTCGAACGGAACCGGATAGTTGACGTCGGTTCCGAACGTGGCACCCCTGAAATGAGGGCCTGTCGGCCACACCGAGCTGGAAGCCAGTCCGTAGTTACGAACCAGCCGGCGCAGGTCTCCCTGCCTGTGACCCGTGTTGTACATCCAGAACGCGCGCTCACGGAAGATCATGTCGCGACGCCCGGCGGTCGTGCCCGGATCCGTGAGGGGGTCCAGCGTCGGAATGCCGATCACCGGGAACGTCTGCTTTGCCCGCGGATACAGAATCGTAAGACGAGCGGACGTGTTTGCACGCAGGTCGTTGAGCCTCGCCATCATCGTCACGAAATCCCCGGCCTGGAACGCGGCCTCGGCCTCGATCAGACGGGCTTCGACGCCCGACGCAACCGGAACATCAGCTTCGAAATCCGGATAGTTGTTGTTCATCCAGCAGCGGACGGACGATGTGAAGCAGTTCGGGCGGTTCCTGTGCGGAATCCGCGGGTCCTCGGCGCCACGGAAGGGAAGTCCTTCCGCGCCGGGGGCTGTGGTAGGCGGCGCAGCCGTGCCGCTCGTGGGAGCATCCGGACGGCTGGTTCCCGTCGGACTATCCGCTCCTTCCAGGTTAGAGATGCCATAACGGCCGTTGGACTGCAACGAGAAGACAGGATTGTTCTCGTCTGACGTGTTGGGCGAGTGCTCGATGAAGAAGACGAACGTCGTCGGGACCGCCGCCACGGCGGCCGCAGCTTCCGCGTACCGCCCAAGGTTCAGCAGCGCCCGGCCCTTGCCGACCGCCGCAAGCCGGTTCGCCGAGCTGCGGGCAAGAGCCTCGTTGAACCGTACCACGGCCGTATCGTTCATCTGATTCGTGCTGAGCGGAGCCCCGAACTCGATCAGACCGGGATCGAGCGGACCGGTATCGGGAATGCGGCTGAACGGCACCGCACCGCACCACCCCTCGCTGAACGTTACGTAAGTGTAGCCCTCGATCGTGCGGAGCTGCGCCTGCGTACCCGCGTCGGCGGTAGCCGTCGCCGGGGTGCTGAATTGCTCGACGACCGCGAACGCGCGGCGCGAGTTCAGCCGGGCCTGGTGCAGCCGGGTGTAGGCGGCGTCAGAAATGTTGCCCAGTACCGGAGGCTGCAGCCTCCGCTCGTCAGCCCCCTGGCGCGTGGTGAAAGTGTCGCCGTAGTACCACTCGTCCGTGATCACGGCCGACGCGGACAGGAAGGCGTCGCCGCCGAATCCGCTGTAGCCACCGCCGAACTGGCGCAAGGCGCCATTGACCAGCGCCGGCACTGCCGCCAGACCGGTCAGGTCTTCCGGCCGCAAACGCTCCGGATCCGTCACGGCCACGATCTCGTCGGTGTTGCACGCGGCAAGAGGCAATGCCATCACCGCCACGATAGCCAACCTGGGAAGGGCCCGTAGGCCCCTCCCTCTATAGTAAAGATTCATTTTTATAATCTCTGATGTTAAAGTCTGAAGTCGAACCGGAGCGTGAACGTGCGCACGGGCGGCTGCGTATTGAACTCGCCCTGCGTGAAGTTCGTACCGCCGCCGGTCTCGTTGATCTCGGGGTCGAGGCCGGTGTAATCCGTCCAGGTCCCGAGGTTGCGTCCGGCGAACGACAGCGCCGCGCCTCTCAGCGCGCCGATACGGTTGGAGACAGCTTCCGGCACGCCTACGCGCAGCGAGAGCTCTCTCCACTTCACGAACGTGGCGTCCTCGATGTAGCCGAACGGGGTCGCGCCCATGAAGCGCGCGCCGATGAACGCAGCCTGACTCTCCAACGAAGCGTCGGGATTCGACAGGGCCCCGCACTGGCCGTACACCGGATTCGCGTCCAGCGTCGTGCAGCGGAATCGCTCGGTGTAGTTCAACTGCTTATGCCCGGCACGGCGCTCGAACAACGTCGAGATCGTGACGTTGCGGACGAGCGTGAGCGCGAGGTTCAATCCCTGCGTATTCGTCGGAAGGCTCGGTCCGACGTACGCGATCGTCAGCGTGTCTATGCCACCCGTAGCGTTGCGTACGCGAAGGAACTTGGACGTATCCACAGTGACTTCCAAGCGCGACAGCTTGCCGTCGCCGTTCGCATCGTTGAACTTGATCGGAGCCGCGAAAAACGCGCCCGTCGGGAAGCCTTCCCGGTGAGCCTGGGCGCCGCGGTTGAACTGGATCGGGGCGATGCCCTCTCCCAGCTCGTCGATCCTGTTGCGAAGCGTCGTAGCCGTCAACCGGATATCGAAACCGACTCGCTCGGTGTTCAGCGCGTTGACGTTGAGGCCGAACTCCGTGCCCCAGTTCTTCACGCTTCCGAGGTTCTGGAAGACCGTGCCCGTTAGGCCCGACGAGGGCGCAAGGTTACGCGAAACAAGCGCGTCCTGGGACTCCCGGGTGAAGACAGTGACCTCCGTCGAGATCCGGCCGTCGAAGAAGCCGGCGTCGAAGCCGCCCTCCAACTCCGTAGTGCGCTCGACCTTGAGCCCCTGGTTACCCGTGCTCGTCAGAACGAGCGCCGGGCTCTCCGCGCCGCCCAATTGGATCGCGCGCGAGCTGAAGAAGGTCTCGGCGTCGCCAAAACCGGGACGCTGCCCGGCCTGGCCCCAACCGGCTCTCAGCCTGAGCTCGCTGATCAAGCCGATACGCGGGAAGAACGATTCGCGCGATACCAGCCACGAAGCGTTGGCGGAAGGATAGTAAGCCAGGCCGGACACGTCCCGGACCAGGCCGCTGTTGTTGTCGGCGCGAACGCTCGCCGACAGGAAGAGGCGATCCGCGATGGCAAGCTCCTGCCGTCCGAATCCACCAACAGTCTTCAGATCCGAAAACGCTTCATCGACCGCGAACTCACGCGTCGTCGAGCCGCAGGAACCTGTACCCGCGGGAACGCCGACGCCGTAACAATCAACGTTCTCGAACAGGGCCCGCTCGTACGCGCCACCGAGAGTGGTCGTGGTGATCAGCGACTGCATCGGCTGGAACTTCGCCGAAGCGGAGGCGTTCGAAGTCCACAGGTAGTTGTTGGACCTGGTCGCGCTCCGGTTGCCAGCCGTAAAGGACGACGCGATTGGCAGCACGTTCGGATCGAGCGACAGCCGGTCGAACCGGCCGAAGTAATCGAGTCCGACGTTTCCGTTGACGCGCAGCCAGGACAGCGGGGTGTAGTTCCCGTTGGTCCCGACGACGAATCTGTCGAGCGTCTGGTCCGTCTTGTACTTCCGCTGGTCGGCCGTATTGAATCCGAAATACGACGCATTTCTGGCACCCGCAACGCCAACCGTGTCGGACTCCATCCCCGGGATGTACTGCGACGGTCCGAGGAAGGCGTTGATGAGCGGGGAGAAAATGCTGTTGTCATTCGATATCCGCTGGGTCTCGCTGCGGATGTACGTACCCGTGACGGCCCCGCTCAGCTTGCTCCCGAAGCGGGCGTTCAGGTTGGTCCGGAGGCTGGTGCGCTTCACGTCGTTGGGCCGAAGTACGCCCAGCTCCTTGTCGCGATCGCCGGAGACGAAGTACGTCACCATGTCCGAGCCGCCGGACACGTTGATGCCGGTCTTGGCGCGTGAACCGGTCTGGTACGGCGTGGTCCGTGAATCTTCGAACTGGTCGAAGCTCTCCAGTACATCCTGTCTGCAAGTGCCCAAAGCACGGGTGTAGTTCGGGCAGATCGTGTAGGCCGTGAGCCCCCACCTCGTGATGTTCAGCAGGCCGTCCGTGAGATGCGTGGGCTGCGTCGGGTCGTTTGCCTGGAGCGCCGCGTAGTTGTGGGGGTACGGGCTCTCGTCTTTGAAGCTCGACCCTTCCACGTACATGCGCCACTGCGGCGCGCCCGCCTGGCCGCGCTTGGTGGTGATCAGAATGACACCGTTGCTGGCCACGCTGCCGTACAAGGCCGCAGCGGCCGGACCCTTCAGGATGTCGATGTTCTCGATCTCCTCGGGGTTGATGTCGTTCAGGCGCGAGTAGTCCTGCCCGCCGAGGGAGTAGCCGCCCGAGGAGTTCGACGCGCGGACTCCATCAATGAAGATGAGCGGCTCGTTGGACAGCGACAGGCTGTTGGCTCCGCGAATCCGGATCCGCTGGCCGCCGCCGGAAGTACCGGTCGCGCTCTGGAGCTGCACTCCGGCCACGCGGCCCTGGAGCACGTCCGCCAGCTTCGTGATCGGTCCCTTCTGCAGCGTGCTGACGTTGATCTGTCCCACGTTGGTTCCGATCTCTACGCGGCGCTCCTGCGCGCCGGTGACGGCGCTCACCACGACTTCCTGCAGGGTCAGCGCCGACTCGGTCATGACGAAATTCACCGAAGCGGTCGCTCCTGCGCCTACCGCCACGCGCTCGGACATCGGCGCATAGCCGACGCGGCGGGCGCGAACTTCATACGTACCTGCGGGAACGCCGCGGATCGTAAACCGGCCTTCGCGGTCGGTCATCGAACCACGCTGCGTGCCTGCTACTTGCACCTGCACTTCGGGCAGCGGCCGCCCGCTCGCGCGGTCGGTGACTACGCCGGCGATCGTGCCATCGTCCTGGGCAGCGAGCCCGGCCGGCAGTAGCGCTACGGCGAACGCCGCCAATAGGACTCTCACTAGTCTGGTCATACTCTTCTCCACCTCTCTGTCATACGTGACCGAAATGCCCAATGCGACGTGCAAAGCACACGTAAAAACGCGTGCCTCACTGTCGTTTGGGAGGGTACTACGAGTTTGCTGCGGGGATCTCTGCTACTACTGCGGGACCTGCGAACAACAAAGACAATTTTTCCGTCAGGTCAGGGCCTCCTGCGGTTGGGGGATGATTTAAGGTACTGCCAGGCCACAAGAACGTCTAGTCAATATTTTAAATTTTTGTTTACCTCTGGGCCGGACCCTCATTTGAGGTCCGACAACACTTCCCGCCGGGGGCCGAAATCGACCCGCTGCCGCACGAACTGGCGTACAGGCCTCCCATCCTTCATCGCAGGGACGAAGACGGATTCTTGGATTGCCCTCGCGACCGCCGTGCCCAGGAGGCGGTGGCTCGTAGAGACGACCGTGAACGTCTCGGGCTCGACTTTCCCCGACGTGTCAACTACGAACTCGGCGGTCAGAGAGCCGCTGATCGTATTGGCGTGAAGCTCGGGCGGGTAGGCTGTTCGAAGTCGCTCCGGGCTAAGAAGCTCGGCGCGCTGGTCCACCTGGTCGGCGGTGTACACCGCCATCGAGCTCACGAGCCTCTCGAGATCAACGCTCGACCGCTTCGGCGCGCTCGGCCCTTCGGTATCCCGCCCGCGGGACCAAAGCATGATCGATCCGCAGGACGAACGGCGGTTCTGGGCGGTGTATTCAATCGGAGTGTTCGAGGCACCGAGATACAACTCCACACCGTGCAACGTGTGTAGCGGGAAAGCATCCAGATCTACGTCACCGATCGGCATCGCTACACCGTCGATCCAGACCAGCGGTGGGCAGTTGTTCCTGTTCCGCATCCGCACGACGCTTCCCCCGCTCATAACCGGCCAGCGTCTCACTCCGGGGCTGGCCGCGAGGAGCTGGCTCAGCGAGCGGGACTCGTCGACTTCGATGTCCGCACGTGTGATGAATTGACCGGTGCCCCTCTGCTCCAGTCGTTGATAATAGCCCGCAAGCCGGCCGGTGTACCGCATGCGCGTCCGCTGCACGGTGACCTGATCCAGCATGGCTGGGAGTATGGCGAGCACAATGCGCACGCGCTCCGGCGTAACCCCGCTGGCTATGTTCACGAATGCACTGGCGGGAGCGTAGCCAAGTCGTCTTGCCGCGATGTCCACGCCGCCCGGCTGCAAGCCGATGAACCGGAACTCGCCGCGCTCGTCACTTCGGGTTTCGTGACCCGTGCCGGGGGTCGATACCAGCGCACCATATATGGGGAGGCCTTCCGAGTCCGTCACGACGCCGTTGATCGCGGCGGTACCCTGCGCGCCTACCGATCCTGCGGCAAACAACGCCGTGGCGAGGAACGCAAACAATACCGGGTTGAAGCGCCCCCGCGAGGTCATTTGTTGCTCGCCCCGACCTGCGGCGGACCGAAGTCGAACTTCTGGCGCACGAACTGCCGCACGGGCTTGCCGTCCTTGAGCGCGGGAGTGAAGGTCGATTCTCCGATCGCCCTGGGGACGGCTGTCGCCAGGAGCCGATGCGTGGTAGAGACGACCGTAAACGTCCCAGGCTCGACCTTGCCTGTCGCGTCTACCACGAATTCCGCGGTTATGGAGCCGCTGATCTTGCTCGCATGCAGTTCGGGCGGGTAGGCGGCCTGCAGCTTCTCCCTGTTCTGCAGCTCGGCGCGCTGGTCCACCTGTTCGGCCGTGTATACCGACATCGAGCTTACGAGCCTCTCCAGATCGACGATCGAGCGCCTGGGCGTGGTCGGGCCCTCCGTATCGCGTCCGCGGGACCAGAGCATTATCGACCCGCAGGACGAGCGGTTGTTCTGGGCGGTGTGTTCAATCGGCGCGTTCGAGCCACCGAGATACAACTCCACACCGTGCAACGTGTTTAGCGGGAAAGCATCCAGATCTACCTCGCCCGCCGGCATCGGGACTCCATCTATCCAGACCAGTGGCCGGCACGCCCTGCCTCGCATGCGAACCGCGCCGCCGCCGCTGCGCAGCGCCACCCTGTTGATTCCCGGGCTGCGAGAGAGAAGCTGGCTCAGCGATCGGGACTCGTCCCTTTCGATGTCCGCTCGCGTGATGAACTGGCCGCCGGATCTCTGATCGAGCCGCTGATAGTATCCGGCGAGCCTGCCAGTGTACGACATGCGCGTCCGCTGGACCGTGACCTGATCGAGCAGCGCGGGAAGGGCGGTGAGCACGATCCGCACGCGCTCCGGTGTGACGCCACTCGCGAGGTTCACGACCACACTCGTGGGGGCGAAACCGAGACGTCGCACCGCGATGTCTACTCCGCCCGCCTGCAAGCCGACGAACCGAAATTCGCCGCGCTCGTCGCTCCGCGTCTCATGACCGGTGCCGGGGAGCGCTACGAGCGCACCGTATATGGGGAGACCTTCCGGATCGGTAATTACCCCGTTGATCGCAACGGTGCCCTGCGCGCCTGCGGACGCGACGACAAGGGAAATGGTCAATAAAGACGAAAACAGTAGCGACCTACGGCCAAGCCGCGATCTCCCTGGCGCTGTCATCCCAGCCTCCTTGGCCACCGCAAAAAAAACGAAGCGTCGCATACTGTGAGGCCCCGAAAAGGCCCCCAAACAAAAGATTTGTGTCCCCTATCCCGCAAGTTATGGCCGGCCCGCCGGGACGCAACAGCCGACCGCGCTGCTGCTCTATTGAGCCAAACGGTCGCCAGGCGGGGATGGAGCTTAATCCGGCCCCCGAGGCTGGCCGGTCGCACCCAGCCATTCACGAATCGCGCGGAATGGGTCGTCCCGCGAGCTCTCCGCCAGCCGGATGACCCGGGCTATCGCCGCCTGGAGGTTCCGGTCCTCGAGCCAGTAGACCTCGTCGAACAGAGCCAGCTCCTTCGCGTACACCACCCGGGCCAGCACGTACGCATTGTTCAGCGGAACGCGCTCGGCGTATCGGGGCCCGATCGTCCGCAGGGTCGGGCCCACGCTGTCGATGAGCGCGCGCCTCGCCCGCGCGTACACCGTGTCGCGCGCGAGCAGCCGCAGGGCCCGGTTACCGGGGTGCGCTGAGAACGTCGAGTCGAGCGAGCGTGACAGAGACGCCCAGAACGCGCTGAGAATCTTCTGGTCGCGCCACCCTGCATCGGCCATCGCCGCGACCTCGACGGAGCCGCGTGTCCGGAAGAAATGCTCCGCGCCCCGCGCGCCGACGAAACTCGCGAACGATTCGTTGAACACGGCCTGGCCCTTGGGGAAGTACGTGCTGTGCGTAATCTCGTGGATGACCGTGTTCGCCAGGTCGAGAGAGTCGTGCCTGAGCGTGGTGCTCAGCAGCGGATCCTCGAACCAGCCAAGGGTGCTGAATGCGTCGGAAGTCCGCAGATAAGTGTCGTACCCTTTGGCTTCCAATTCTCTGAGCGCCTTCATCGCATCGGACAGATCGAAGAAGCCGCGGTAAGGGAGACGCCCAACCACGGGATACCGCCAGCTGTACCCTGCCAGCGAATCGCGTCGCGCCGCGCTCAGCACCAGGACCAGCGTGTCGCGGCCGATGTCGGAGAAGGTTGTGAAGCTCGCCCCGGGATTCAGCCCGAGTGAGTCGGCGGCAAATTGTCGTGCGGCAAGCACAAGCCTGAGCTTGGCCTTCACGGAGTCGGCGACCGCCGGATCGTTCACCAGCTCCCGGATCGGACGGCGCGCGGCCAGAATCCGCGCTTCCTCGACCGCCGCGCGGGCAAGGTAGCAGCCCTGGCTGGTGATCAGCATGGCCAGAGTAGCGAGAATCCGTGCGGGGTGATGCATGGGTACAAACTGCCACATAGAACGGCCAAGCCGGTAGCTGTCAGCCGGAAGCTGCCGGCCGCGGGCTTTTGAACGCGTTCCATGTAGCAGTTAAGAACCGATGCCCCGCCGGAGCTAGATTAAAGTGTGTCCTTCGTTCATCTCCACTGTCATTCGGAATACTCCCTTCTCGACGGCGCTAACCGGATAAGCGACCTGATTTCACGGGCGCTTGAGTTCGAGCAGCCGGCGCTCGCGATCACGGATCACGGCAACCTGCACGGGGCCTGGGAGTTTCAGGAGCAGGCCCGAAAGGCGGGCCTCAAGCCGATCATCGGCATGGAAGCCTACGTCGCCCCGGGCGACCGGCGGCTCAAGGCGCGCACCGACCTCCGATCCAAGCCCTACTACCACCTCGTTCTTCTCGCACGCGACGCCGCCGGCTACAGGAACCTGATCAAGCTTTCGTCGCTGGCGTACACCGAGGGATTTTATGCCAAGCCACGCGTGGACCGCGAGCTGCTGGCCAAGTACAGCGAGGGGATCGTCGTCTCGTCGGCGTGCATGGCCGGCGAGGTGGCCGTCGCGCTCCTCAACGACGATTACGACGCGGCCCGCGAAGCCGCATCGTGGTACGCCGAAGTCTTTCGCGACCGGTATTACCTCGAAGTTCAGGCGCACGACAGCCCCAACCAGGGCGCGCTCAACGAGCGCGTCTTCAAGCTCGCCGGCGAGCTGAGTCTGCCGGTCATCGCGACCAACGACTCGCACTTCCTCAAGCGCGAGGATCACGACGCCCACGACGTGCTGCTCTGCATCGGACTCGGCAAGGAGCGCGCTGAGCCCGACCGGATGCATTACGACGAAGGACTCTACTTCAAGAGCGCGGACGAAGTTTCCGCACGATTCCCGACCCGCCCCGACGTGCTCGAGAACACGCTGCGGATCGCCGAAGAATCGTCGATCTCGTTTTCCAAGAAATACCAGGTCCCCTCGTTTCCGCTCCCGCCGGGCGTGGAATCGGAGAACGACCTGCTGATCCGGCTCGCCACCGAGGGCGCACGCGAGCGGTACGCCCCCGGCGCGGGCAGCGATGCGGCGCTGCCGCCGGAAGTGCGGGAGCGGCTCGACTACGAGCTGGGCGTGATCACGAGCACCGGCTACGCCGGCTACTTCCTCATCGTATACGACTTCATCAAGGCGGCGCGCGACCGCGGAATCCCGGTGGGACCGGGGCGCGGATCCGCGGCCGGATCGCTGGTCGCTTACTCGCTCAAGATCACCGACGTGTGCCCACTGAAGTTCGACCTGCTCTTCGAGCGCTTCCTGAACCCGGAGCGCGTGTCGATGCCGGACATCGACGTGGACTTCTGCTTCGAGCGCCGGGGAGAGGTGATCGAGTACGTCCGCCAGAAGTACGGTCGCGATTCGGTCGGGCAGATCATCACCTTCGGAACGCTCAAGTCCCGCGCGGCGGTAAAAGATGTTGGCCGCGCGCTCGGCTTCACGCCGAAGGAGACGGACGATCTGGCGAAGCTGATCCCCAACGCGCCCAATTTCTCGCTCACCGTCCGCGAAGCGATGGAGCGCGTCCCCGAGGTGAAGCTGCTGTACGCCGACGCGCGCGACGACACGAAGGAAGCGCGCGCGCGGAAGGGGCGGTACCGCGAGCTGCTCGAATATGCCGTGAAGCTCGAGGGTTTATCTCGTCATGCGGGTGTGCACGCCGCGGGCGTGGTGATCGCACCCGGCCCGCTGGACGAATATGTCCCCGTATGCACGACAGCATCGAAGGGCGCGGCCGGACTGGCGTCCGACGATGACACCATCGTCGTTACGCAGTACGACATGAACGCGCTCGAGAAGGCCGGGATGCTGAAGATGGACTTTCTCGGCCTTACGACGCTCACCGTGATCGACGACACGCTCAAGTCCATACGCGCGCGAACGGGGTCGGCGCCGGACCTCGCGACGCTGCCGCTGGACGACGCGGAGACGTACCGGATGCTGCGCAGCGGACGCACCGCCGGCGTGTTTCAGTTCGAATCGCCGCTCGCCACGGACATGGTTCGCAGCATGCGCTGCGACCGGTTCGACGATCTCGTCGCTTCCAACGCGCTGATGCGCCCGGGCCCGCTCGACGCCGGGATGCATAAGGTCTACTGCCGGCGCAAGCGGGGCGAAGAGCCGGTCACGTACAGGCTGCCGGAGCTGCGCGACATCCTCGAGCCCACGTACGGTGTAATCACCTATCAGGAGCAGGTGATGCGCATCGCGCAGACGCTCGCGGGCATCTCGCTCGCGGAAGCGGACGTCCTGCGCAAGGCGGTCGGCAAGAAGGACGCGGGGCTGATCCGCGAGGAGCTCGGGAAGTTCGTCGAGCGCGCCGTCGCGCGCGGCTACGATCGCGCCGTCATCGAGGAGATCTCCGGCCAGCTCGAGACCTTCGGGCGGTACGGCTTCAACAAGTCGCACTCGGTCGCGTACTCGGTCATCGGCTACCACACCGCGTGGCTCAAGACCCACTTCCCGGCGGAGTTCATGGCCGCGCTGCTATCGTCGCAGATCGGCGACACCGACAGCGTGGTCAAGTACATCGCGGAGGCGCGCGACATGCGCCTCGACGTGCTCCCCCCCGACGTGAACGAGTCCGGCTACAAGTTCACCGTCATCGGCGAGCGCAAGATCCGCTTCGGGCTGGGCGCGGTACGCAACGTCGGCCACACGGCGATCGACTCGATCATCGCGGCCCGCGGGGAGCAGCCGTTCGAGTCGCTGTACGATCTGTGCGAGCGGGTAGACCTCCGGGTGTGCAACAAGCGCGTCTTCGAGGCGCTCACGCTGGCGGGGGCGCTGGACTCCCTCGGTGCGCATCGCGCCCAGCTGTTCACGGGACTCGACGCCGCGATTCGGGAAGGCTCGCTGCACCAGGATGACAGGAAGACCGGCCAGGCCTCACTCTTCGGCGGCCCCGCCGAGAACGAGCAGGACGACGTTCGCGCTCCGCGGCAGCTTCCGGCCGTCGCCGTGTGGACCGAAAGCGAGCGGCTCACTCGCGAGAAGGAGATTCTCGGGTTTTACATCTCCGGCCATCCGCTCGACCCGTTCCGCGCCGAAGCCGAACTGTTCGCGACTCACACCGTATCGAACCTCGGCACGTGGGCGCCGGACCAGATGTCACTGTGCGTGGTCGTGACTTCCGTGAAAAAGCAGATGAGCAAGCGCACGGGTAACGAGTTCGCGCGGCTGGTGATCGAGGATTTCTCCGGTTCCGCCGAGGTGATGGTGTTCCCGGAGAAGTGGGCGTCGCTCGCCACACAGCTACGGACGGACATCCCCGTGCTGTTGCGCGGAGCGTACGCCCGCCGCGATCAGACCGCCGACAATCCGCTCTTCGTTGTGGAATCGGTAAAGCCGATGACCGAGTTCCGGGCCGACGGCCAGGTGGCCGTGGCATTGGAGCTGACGCTCGGCCAGCACGCCACGCCGTCGCTGGCAGACGAACTGCGCGAGCTCATCAGTCATCACCCCGGCTCGGCGCCTCTCGAGATCCGGTGGAGCGACGGCAACGGCGAGCGCGCCGCCTTCAGATCGCGCACGTTCACCGTGTCCGCCGACGGTCCGGCGATCACCGATCTCCGCGCGCTGGTCGGAAGCGACCGCGTGAAAGTGGTGAGGCCCAGCGCATGACGGCAGGCGTAACGCTGGAATTCGAGAAGCCCCTCGCCGAGCTCGAGCGGCGCATCGAGGACCTTCGCACGGCGGGAGACGGCGAGGTCAACGTCGGCACGGAGATAGCCACGCTCGAGAAGGAGCTCGGCGAGCTGCGCGCGGAAGTGTATCGCAAGCTCACGCCGATCCAGCGCGTGCAGGTGGCGCGGAGCAGCAGGCGGCCGTTCACCGAGGATTACATCCGGCTCGCGTTCACGGATTTCATCGAGCTCCACGGCGATCGCGCGTTTCGCGACGACGCCGCCATCGTGGGAGGGTGGGCGCGGCTCGACGGCGAGACGGTGATGATCATCGGACACCAGCGCGGGCGGGACACCAAAGAGAATCTGAAGCGCAACTTCGGCATGCCGCATCCCGAGGGTTATCGCAAGGCGCTGCGACTGATGAAGCTCGCCGAGAAGTTCCACGTTCCGGTGCTCACCTTCGTGGACACTCCCGGTGCCTGGGCGGGACTCGGCGCCGAGGAGCGCGGCCAGTCGGAGGCGATCGCGCGCAACCTGCTCGAGATGAGCCAGCTCACGGTGCCGATCGTCGCGACCATCATCGGCGAAGGCGGCTCCGGCGGCGCGCTAGCGCTCGCCGTCGCTGACCGTGTGCTGATGCTGGAGAACGCCGTTTATTCCGTGATCACCGTCGAAGGCTGCGCGGCGATTCTGTGGAAAGCCGACGGAAAGAACCAGGAGCTGCGCGACCGCGCGGCGTCGGCGCTGAGAATCACGGCGCCGGATCTGCTACCGCTCAAGGTGATAGACGAGATCATTCCCGAGCCGCCAGGCGGCGCCCACGCCAACCACGAGGCGATGGCCACAACGCTGCAGGAGACTCTGTGCCGGCATCTGGAAGAGCTGCGCAAGTACCGGCCGGAGAAGCTCGTGCGCCGCCGAAGGCAAAAATTCCTGCGGATCGGGCAGTGGACCGAATAAGCGGCCAGCGACGAGCGCTTAAGGGCTGATCACTGCCCCGGTCCCCGGTTCGGCGGACGAGGCACACCGCTGCCGCTGCCTCTTATCACCTGCTGGGCGCCGAAAGCTATGGCGGCGCCGGTCACGGCGAACAGCGCGGTCTTTCCACGATCCAGGCGCCGTTCGTAAATACGGGCAACTGCGCCTCGCGGGATCGCCACCCGGTCGCCCTTCCAGAACTGCTCTTCTCCCGTGCGCCGCGTTGTCGCGATCATCGCGAGAGCGATCGTGTCGGCCGTCCACGCCAGCGGGCGACCGCGGGCTGATATGATGGCGGCCCCCAGGACCCCACCCAACTGCTCGGCGCCGGCGTCCGTAAACTCCAAAACTACCTGTGACTCACCGGACGGTGTCTCCCCAGCGACCGGAACCAGCTTGTAGCAGGCGGCGAACAGCAGGGCCGCGGCGGCCGCTGCCGATCCGAAGGAACGGGATAGTGTGCGCATGCCCATTAAGTTCACTGTCGGAGCGCCGCCGAGCCAGCCCCAAAAACAGAACGACCCGGCTTCCGCCGGGTCGTTCTGTCATTGCCCGAAAGCCGTCAGGGGCAGGCGTTCGGATCGTTCTGGTTTCTCGCCGGTTGAGCGGACGGTTCCGGAATGTTCGGATTCGCGTTTCTCTCCACGAGCGGATACAGCAGGCGCGAGGGGATCGCCGTGCGCCCTGGAGCTGGCGTCAAGCGAGGCTCGCAGTTCCTCTTCCAGTAATTCCACACCTCGATGTTCTGGAACATCGTGATCCACTGCTCCACCGCTATCTCGCGCAGCGTGACCGTTGCGACCGGCAGACGCCCGGTAGCGGTGCGGACCGCGTTGAGCGCGGTGAGTGCTTCCGCCGTATTGCCGGCCCGGAAAGCGGTTTCGGCAATGATCAGCTGGGTCTCGGCCCACGTCACGACCGGCTGACGGAAATCCCCGTCGTAGTTCGGCCCGCCGTAGCGCGAAGCGCTCAGGAAAGCCGCGCTCTGGTTGCCTTCACCAGGCGCCGACCCAACGTCGCTGTCAAAGTACGCGGCGCACCACTCTTCCCCGCTCGCACAGTCGTCCAGCACCCGCGGGTCCCCGCGGTTGGACATCGTATCAATGAGCGTCGCGCTGCCCCTGAGGTACGAGTCACGCTCGATCAGCATGAACTGATACCAGATATTCAGCTCCGAGCCGGCCGTTCCATGATAGAACGTGAAATCGTTCGCAGGCGTGCTGATTCCCTGCTTCGCGGCGGCGTTGGCCGCAGCATACGCAGTGGCGCCGCGGACTTCGGCCGTCGCCAGGTGATAACGGGCCTTGAGCGTCCACGCCGCCTGACGCCAAGCTGTCATGTCGCCGCTGTAAATGAGATCCTGCGCGCCGGGGGCCGCGCCTGTCGCGGTGCCGGCACTGGTAATGCCAGCGCTGAGCAGAGTCTGCAGCGCGTCGTACACTGCAAACTGCTTGTCCAGCACGGGTGGCGTACCGTCGTTCTTCAGCGCCGCCGAATACGGCAGGTCACCCCATACGCCAGCGGCCGTACCGACGGACAGCGCTTCCATGATCTTGGAGATTCCAACCCATCGCGGCGATGCCTGCTTCGTAGCCAGCTCCGCCATCAGGCGCAGGTCCTTGATCCCGCCACGCGCGAAGATGAAACCCCACTCAGGCGAGTTGTCGTCCTCCGATACCGAATAAATATCGTAGGAGTTGTACTGCCGGTCGGTTCCCGCACACTGCTGCATCCACATGCACACGGTCCGGGCGACGTTGCCTTCCTGTACCAACGCCTGGGCCGAGTGAATCGCGACGAAATATTGTCCCGGGCTGAGCGCCTGGGTCTGAATGTTCGGATCCTCATCCAGCTTGGCGCCGGAGAGCTCGAACGAATTGCAGGAGATGAGCGCGAAACTCGCCGCCGCTCCCAGCAACCCTCTGAATGTTCTATGCATTGATTGGGTCTCCGTCAGCGGCTGAGACCGATCGAAAACACAATCGACCGGGTCTGCGGGTTATTGAAGTAGTCGACTCCGCGGTTCGCGACCTCGGCGCCGCCCAGGTTGGTCTCCGGGTCGATGCCGGTGTAATCGGTCCACGTCCTGAGGTTGCGTCCGGCGAGGCGCAGGTCGATCGCGCTCAGGCCCAGGCCACGGAAAATCGCGGGGTTGCTGAGCGTGTAGCCCACCGAGATCTCACGCAGCTTGACGAAGCTCGCGTCCTCGAAGAACTGCTGGGAAACGGCGCCGAAGCCGGAGCCGAGTCCTTGGTACCAGGACTGGTCGATCTTGACGGTGGTGCCCACTCCGGGTCCGCCGACCGCGCCCGAGCAGTTCGGGCAAGCAGGCATGTAGTTCGTTCCGAACTTGACATCGACGTTCCGGAACTCGGTGTCCTTGTGCGTGCCGAAGTTATATAGCGCGCCCTTCGTTCCATTCCAGATGTCGCCGCCCTGCTTTATGTCCACAAGGGCGGTGAGCGTCAGCTTGCGAAGCAGCGTAAAGCCGGTACGAACGCTGCCGGTCCAATCGGCATTCGGATCACCGAGGATGCGGTTCGTCGGATCCTCGACCGGGAAACCGTTCGTGTCGAGGAACAGCGCTCCCTTCGGCGCGCTGCCGCAGAGGGCGTCAACTTCCCGCCCGTCTTCGGTCCGCAAGCCGCGGCCGCAACGGACGAAGTCCTGCCCTCTCAGGATCGGAAGTGCAGAGCCCTCGAACGCGCTGCCGGCAGCGCCGGTGAACGACCCCGCCGCACCCTGGACATCGATGAACTCGGCGCCCGCGAGATCCAGAACCTCGTTGCGGTTTCTACCGAAATTGAAGCCGAGGTCCCAGGCGAAATTGGGACGTGTGATCGGGCGGACGTTGAGGGATACCTCTACGCCCTTGTTGCTAATCTTGGCCGCGTTCGCAGCCTGCTGCAGATAGCCCGTACCCGCCGGTGAAATCGGCAGGAACAGAATGACGTCCTCGGAACGCGAGTTATACCAGGTGAAGCTCAGATCCGCGAGGTTGCGGAAGAGTCCCACGTCGAAACCGGCCTCGAGCTCCTTGGAGCGCTCGGGACCGAGGTTCGGCTGCGGCGCCGTGATGCTGCTCGCCAAACCACCCTGACCAGCCTGGCTCGTGCTCAGGCCGAAGAAGCTCAGCCACCCGTCATAGAACGATCCCGTCGCCAGGCCGCTGATAGTAGCGTAGACCGGCGGCTCCTGCCCCGCTTCGCCGTACGCCACTCTGAGCTTCCCGCTCGGAATCAGGCCGCCCATGCCGAAACGATCGCCGAAGTTCCATGCAGCGCTCACCTTCGGGAACCAGTGCCGCTGCTTGCTCTTGCCGAACGTGGAGAAGCCGTCATTCCGCAACGAGCCCGTAAGGAAGACCTGGTTCCACAGATCGACGGTCGTCTGCGCAAAGTACGACTGCGCGTGAATCAGGGACTCGAATTCGTCGGTCGTGAGGTTCGTCGCGATCGTGTTGTCGAGCTGGAACGGCTCCGGTGCCACGAGCGTTCCGCCCTGCGCGAAGAATTGCTTGAACCGGCGGCTGTTGAGGTTCTGGCCGAGGGTCAAGGTTCCAGCCAGCCACGGATTGAACGTACGCGTTCCCGTCAGCAGCAGGTTGTGATCGATGTTCAGGTTGGTGAACGTCACACGATTGACGCGGCCCGAGCCGCCCGGATCGCTGGCGGTCAGGGGAAAGCCTTCCAGGCGCTCGTCGGCGTAGTAATCGGCGCCCATCGTCCACCGCGCCGTAAGCCAATCGATCGGAGTGTATTCCGCATTAATGTTTCCAAACGTGCGGCCGACTTCACCAGTGTTGCGGAAGTCGTTGACCACGAAGAACGGGTTGTCGTAGCCACGCGCTCTGGTCTGCGACGTTCCCGTCGGATTCGGATAGCGGTAGGACCGGTGCAATCCGAACAGGGTGTCGCGGAACATCGCGTTGTTGAACTCGGGCGGGGTGCGAAGACCGCCAAGGAGCAGGCCGCTGATGTTGGATCCCTTCTGAATGAAGGCGCCACGCGAGTCCACAAATGCCACGTTGCCGCCGACGTTAAGCCTATCGGTCACGCGATGCGAGCCCTTCAAGCGGACCGAGGTGCGGTCGTAAAAGTTGTTCGGGCCGATGATGATGCCCTTCTGGTCCAGGCGCTCGGCGGAGATGTAGAAGAGAGTACGCTCGTTGCCGCCGGAGATGCTGATCACATTGTCCACCGTCGAGCCCGTGCGGAACAGCTCTCCGAAGTGGTCGTACGTAGCCAGGCCGGCCGGAATCGCGGGGCCATAGCTACCACCCGTGAGCGTGCCGCAGCCGAGCGACGTGCAGCGGAAGCTGCCGACGCCGTTGACCCGGTACTGGATCGGCGTGAGGCCGCCCGATCCGTGCGCGAACGACCGCTGAAGCGGATAGTCGCTGTTGACTTCGTCCGTGGAGATGGTCGAGCGGAAGGAGTAGCGGGTGGGGCCTGGACGGCCGCTCTTGGTGGTGATGAGGATCACGCCCTGACCGGCGCGCGCTCCGTAAATGGCCGCGGCCGCAGCGCCCTTGAGGATCTCGATGTTCTCGATGTCCGCCGGATTGATATCGGCCGCGCGATTGGGCGCCGCCGTGCTGGCCGTGGACGAGCCGGTCGCGATGGTCGAATTGTCGATCGGCTGGCCGTCGACGACAAACAGCGGCTGGCCGCTGTTGTTGAAGCTGCGTCCGCCGCGAATGCGGATGTAGGACGACGCGCCCGCCTCACCCGAAGCCGAGCTCACTTCAACGTTCGGCGCCTTGCCCGCGAGCGCATTGACGACGTTCGACTCATTACTGCGCTGGATCTGCGTCGAATCGACGGTGCTGCGAACGTGGCCGAGCTTCTCGACCTGCGTCGTCGTGCCCGCGCCGGTGACTACCACTTCGCCGAGGCGGAGGGGATTGAGGCCGAGCACGAAGTTCTGCACGATGGTGCCTGGGCTCAGCGTAATACGCGCAGAGCTGGCACTGTAGCCGATGCGGCGACTGGTAATCGTCACCGACTGGCCACTCACCATGCCGCCGGGTACGGCGAACGAGTACGAGCCGGACTCATTGGTGGTCGATCCGACGTTCAGGCCCTCGATGAACACCGCGGCACCGGGGATGGCGTTGCCGCCTTGCGTGGTGACCCGGCCCGAGACCGTCGCCTGCTGCGCCAGCAGCATGGCCGGCGTCAGCGCGGTGACTAACAGTGAGATCACGAACTTGCGGACGGATTTCATAAACTCCTCCTGGGACCGCTATGGGTTAACTGCTTGGCTTTGCTGCAACTGCGGCAGGCGGCGGTCCACCGGGTTCGCCTGCGTCACAAAACTGCCGGACACCTACGCCTGAGGGCTGGGTGGTCCAGAAGTGCGCCAATAATAGGATGCGGTTGATGATGGCACCAGAGCGACATTCGAGGAAAAGGTGCCCGCATTCGCTACAGATGTTTATCGCGGCAGCTCGTGCGCCCGGTACCGCGTCCAGATAACGACCACTCCACAACGCGAGCGCCGGCCGAGAAACTGCGGCGGAATCTCGCTGGCCTTGTACACCTCGATCGCCTCGATCTGGTCGGGGGCCATGTCCCGATCTATGCCCAGCGATGTGGGCGTGTACTCGTGGCCGTTGACGTAATAATCGAGGCTGCAGCCGATGGCGCCGCCACTCGCGCGGGTGCTCGAGGGAGTGGTCTGGTGCCCCCACCGGGTCATCACGGTGTGCACTTGTATCCCCCCGACGGAGCGGAGCACGTCGGTCAGCGTCTGCGGTCGCATCCGGTCCAGCGCTGCGCGATCGAAAAAAGCGCCCGTGCCGCGACGACGACGCTCGCTAAATCCGCTCGTCATCTCGAACGCGCCCGGACGCGCTGCCACGGTCACGTCCCGCAGCACGGCGGCGATCGGCTCCAGAATCAGATCCAGCACCGGCGGAGAGGGTCCGGCGGCGACCTGAAGGGTTCTCGGCCGGTACCCGAGCCGGCGCACGACAAGGCTCACGGCTCCTGCCTGGGGGACTGCCAGCTCGAATCGCCCCGCATCGTCGGACAAGCCCGCCGGCCCTTCGCCCACGCTGATCCGCGCACTCGGAATCGGTGCGCCACCGCTATCGCGAACGACGCCCTGCACGAACGCCGGGCGCGCCCGCGCAGGAAGCGTTGGCGCCGGCTCCAGGGGAAGCGTCACGGCGCCCGTGTTCCTCCCTGGAGGAACGGTGACGACCGCCACCGTACTGCCGCCCAGGGTCGCCCGGAACGTTATGGAAGATTTTCTCGGAAGCGCGCAGAACCGGTACTCCCCGACGGCGTTCGCCACGACGCTGGCGGTGCGGACTTGATCGATGAGCGAGTTCCCGGAAACACGCCAATCGGTCCAGGCGGCGCTGATTTCTGCGCCGGGTACCCGCGCGCCGGAAATGTCGCGGACTACGCCGTGGACCGAACGGCTGTCGCCGGCGGGGGCATTGCCGGTGCACAGTTGCGCCGCCGGCGAGGTGCCCGGCGCCAGGCATGCCAACACGAACATGGGCACAACGACTCTCAATGGGGCATCCTTCGTTGACTGCTTCCTTACTACCTTGGGTAGGCGCCGTCCGCGTGTCAAGTAATCGCAAGGCCGCAAAGTGTTACTTATGACCCCTACGCAACCCGGACTTCCGGGCAGCGCATTCTCAACCCGACTGTCCCGGTCCATGGCCGATCTGATCGAAGTCGCTTTCGTCGGTAATCGCAAGGAGTTCTTCACCTGGGATGGCCCCGAGCTGCCCGCAGTGAAGGCTCCCGTAATCGTCGACGCCGACCGCGGCGAGGATTTCGGCTATGTGCACGCCGTCGGCGAGCTGGCCGAGAAGCGGAGTCGCGGGTGCGCGCATGGCTGCGGCCACTCCGCCGGGACCAGCGAGCCCGCCACGCCGGCCCGCCGCGCGCTGCGGATCGCGAGCGACGCCGACGTGCGGCAAGCAGGCAGCATGAAAAAGCTGAGCGCGGACGCGCGCAGGCAGGCAGCGGAAAAGGTGAAGGGTGCCGGGCTGCAGATGAAGATCTCCGACGCGGAATGGCAGTGGGACCGGCGCAAGCTGACACTGTACTTCACCGCGGAGAAACGCGTCGATTTCCGCAATTTGGTGCGCGACCTCGCGGCGCTGTTCAAGACGAGGATCGAGCTGAAGCAGATCGGCGTTCGCGACGAGGCGAAGCGTCTTGACGGGATCGGTCGCTGCGGCCGCCAGTATTGCTCGGCGTCGTGGCTGCCGGAGCTGCGGCCGGTCAATCTCGGCGTGGCCAAAGATCAGCGACTCTCGCTCAATCCCTCCCAGATCTCCGGTGCGTGCGGCCGCCTGATGTGCTGTCTCAGGTACGAGCACGAGATGTATGTCACGGCGCGGAAGCGGTTCCCCAAGGAAGGTCGCACGTTCACGACGCCCAAGGGTGAGGAGAAGGTTATCGCCAACGACATCTTCCAGGAGCGCGTCACTTTGCGCGCCGTAGAGGGCGAGCTAAGAGTGCTCAGTCTGGCGGAGTTCGCGCGGGAGACTGGTTTCGTGTCGGCCGCTCCCTCGGTTGTGAGCGAGTCCGTCGCCGACGCCGCCGCCGGGGCCGCGGACGACCTCGCGCTCGTGGAAGAGCTGATAGCAGAAGAGTCCGGCGGCACGGAGCCCGTTGCTCCGGCGGACGTTCCCGAGACGGGATCGCTCTTCCCGGCGGCTTCCGCCGAGGAGCAGGCCCAGGGCGCTGCCCGCCGGCGGCGGCGCGGACGCCGCGGCGGGCGCAAGAATCGTGGCCCCAAGCAAGGCGACTGAGCTTGGCCAACTTCTACATCACGACAGCGATCGACTACGCCAACGGTGACCCGCATCACGGTCACGCGTTCGAGAAGATCGGCGCAGACGTTATCGCGCGGTACCACCGCATGCGCGGTGACGACGTCCACTTCCTGATCGGGATGGACGAGCACGGTCAGAAAGTCGCGCAGGCGGCCGCCGACCGCGGCGTCCCTCCGCAAGCCTTCGTGGACGAGATCGTCGCCAAGTTCGTCGGGATGTGGCGCCGGCTCGAGATCTCGCACGACCAGTTCATCCGGACAACCGACGATGCCCACCGGAAGGGAGTGCGCGCGCTGATCAATCGGATCAACGAAAACAACCCTGATGATTTCTACGAGAAGAGCTACGAAGGGTGGTATTGCGTGGGATGCGAGCTGTTCAAGCGCGACAACGAGATCGTCGCAGGGCGGTGCGTGGACCACCGCACCCGCGAGCTCGAATGGACCGAGGAGCGAAACTGGTTTTTCCGCCTCACTCGCTACTCCGATTTCCTCAAGCGCCTGCTCGACGAGCGGCGCGAGTTCCTCCAGCCCGAGACGAGATGGAACGAGATCCGATCGCTGCTGGAGCAGGGCCTGGAAGACATATCGATCTCCCGCGCGCGTCTGAGCTGGGCGATCCCCTTCCCGCTGCAATCCGCCGATCCCGCGGCCGCCGAGCAGGGCACGTGGGTTTGGTTCGACGCTCTGCCGAATTATCTCACGGCGACGGGGTACCCCGACCCGAAGTATCGCGAGCGCTGGCCGGCGCAGCTGCACGTGGTGGGCAAAGACATCACGAGACTGCACGCCGTGGTGTGGCCGGCCATGCTGCAGGCGGCGCAGCTGGCGCTGCCGGAGCGCGTCTGGGCTCACGGCTTCGTACTACTCGGCGGCGAGCGGTTCAGTAAATCCTCGGGCGTGCGGCTCGATCTCGACGAGGCGATCGATCGCTACGGGCCCGATGCGCTGCGCTATTACCTGATGCGGGAGATCCCATTCGATGCCGACGGCTCCTTCTCCTGGGAGCGCTTCGAGGATCGGTACAACGCCGAGCTGGCCAACGCGTTCGGAAACCTCGCGAGCCGCACAGTGGCGATGGTCGAGAAGTACTGCGAGGGCGTGGTGCCTGCGGGCGCGCCAAACGACGTTGACGCCGCCGACGCCCTGGATTACGCGGCGTACCACACGGCCATGGCCGGCGAGCGCGGATACCTGCTGCACGAAGGGCTCAAGAGCATTTGGGCGACCGTCGCGCGCGGCAATGAGTTCGTGGACAGGCAAGCGCCGTGGAAGCTGGCCAAGGATCCGGCAAAGAGCGACGAGCTCGCTGGCGTGCTGGCCTCGCTCATCCGGCAGCTGGCGCGGCATGCGGTGCATGTCGCGCCTTTCATGCCCGGCAAAGCACAGGAGCTGTGGAACTCCCTCGGAGCTCCCGGCAAGGTAGAGGCGGTGCGATTCGCCGACGTGGAGCGAATCGACCCCACCGGGTGGCGGGTGGCAAAGGGCCCGCCGCTGTTCCCGAAGGAGCTCAGCGGCGAGGCCCGAACTTTACCTGCTTAAGGTCGCGTGAAATCCACTTGCGGGGGCGTTTCCGCCGCTCCGGGTGCGTTGAAGTATTCGCGCGGCTTCGCGCCCGTGACCATCGCCGTCAACTTCTGCGGCAGCGTACGGATATACGCGTTGTACTGGTTCACCGCCGCGTTGTAATCCGTCCGGGCTACCGCGATCCGGTTCTCCGTGCCGGCGAGCTCGTCCTGCAGCCGAAGGAAGTTTTGGTCCGACTTGAGCTGCGGATATGCCTCCACCGTCACTAGGAGCCGGCCAAGTGCACCGGTGAGCTGCGCGTTCGCGGCTGCAGCCTCGCCGGGGTCGCCCGACTGGATCGCGCTGAGCAGCCCCGAGCGGGCGCGCGCGACTTCAATGAAGATCGTCTCTTCCTGCTTGGCATAGCCCTTGACCGTGGCGACGAGATTCGGCACCAGATCTGCGCGGCGCTGGAGCTGAACGTCGATCTGCTGCTTGGCCTGGGCGGCCTGCTCGTCGTACCGCTGGATGGTGTTGTAGCCGCAGCCCGAGAGAAGTACCGGGATCGCTACTACCAGATAGAGTTTCGAGAAGCCGCTCATCGGGGTTTCCGGTTGAGAGTTGTGGTGGGACGGTACTGCGTGCGGCGTGCAGGACAATACGTGAAATACTGGCAGTTTGTGACGTTCTCAGGCACGCGCGAACCTGTCCAGGTGATGCGCCAGGTGCTCGACCGCCAGCAGATAATCCCCGAGTGCCTTGGGCGCCTCTCCCGCGCGGAGCTTGGTCTGGCCACGAACGTGCCTGACCACCCGCAGGAGCGCTTCGGCGTCGAAGCCCGAGCGGTCCGCGACCATCCGGCTAAGCGCCTCATAATCGGTCGGCGGAGTGTCGCCATGCAGTCGCACGACCGCGCGGAGGAGTATCATCAGCTTGCTGAGGCTGCGCTCCAGTATCTCGAGCTGCGCGCGCGAATCGGCGCTGGCGCCGAAGACCGATTGGCGGAGATGCAGGAGCTTGCCCATCGCCTCCTGCTCTACCTGCAAGCGGAGATGCTCCCGCGATACGGTGATGCCGGCGAAGACGTCGTCGCCGAACAGGACGCGGTTTCGTTCCAGGATGTCGGAGTACTCCATGGGAAACACGTCCGCCGACGAGCGCCACTCGCGCTCGGTAAAGATCATCGGCGGGGGGTTGCCTCCGGACATCCAGGCTTTGGTCACCGAAGCCGCCGCCCGCAGCGTCTCGAGCGGCAGCTCGTCCACAACAACCAGCACGTTGGAGTCAGATCGCCGGGGAATGTGCTCGCCGGCGACCGTCGAGCCGTACAACACGACCGCGCGAAGGGCCGGGCCGTAGGCCGCGCGGAGCTGGGTGACGAGCTGGTCGAGGGACATTGCCAAAAGTTATCAGGTATCAGGTATCAGCTATTAGAAGGGAAACTCCGGGCGCGTAGTTCTCTGATACCTGATGCCTGATACCTGAAAACTTTCCCATTATCACCAGCTGGATCCGCCGCCGCCGCCACCGAACCCGCCTCCTCCTCCGAACCCACCAAAGCCGCCGCCACCGCCGAATCCGCCGCCGCTCCCCCAACCCCCGCCGCGGCCCGTGGGAAGGAATATCGGCACCGGCAGCCAGCCTCCGCCGCCACGACCCCCGCGTCCTCCGCGCCCACGCCGGCTCATGCGACTAATGATGATTATCAGCATCACCATGAAGATGATATTGCCGATCGGGAAGGGCTCATCCCTCTGCGCGCGGCGCGCCGCAACGGCGGGCGGTGCGATGGCCGTGTCGATGGCGAACCCGAACTCGGCGGCAAATCTCTGCGCCACCGCGAAGGTGATCGTCTCGATCGCGCCGCCGTACTCCCGCGCGGCGAACAGCGGCGTCGCGGACCTGCAGATGTCACCGGCGGTCGCGTCGGTGATGAATCCTTCCGAGCCCGTGCCAGTTTCTATCCGGCACCGGCCGCGGCCATCCGCGCTGGTTTCCTTCGGCACTACCAGAATCACTACGCCCGCATTGCGGGTCGGATCGCCGGGATCCCCGATCTTCCCCACCCGCCACTCGCGCCCGATCCGCAGCGCTATCTCGGTGACGTCCCGGTCACCGATGTCCGGAAGGGTTACGACGGCGATCTCGCCGCGTGATTTGGTCCGTACGTCCTCCGCGATCCTCGCGATCCTCGCTTCCTGCGTGGCGGGGATGACATTCGCGAAATCGTTGACGAGTCCGGCCGGGGCCGGTAGCTGCGCGCCCTGCAGCAGCGTGGCAAGAAATTGAAAGAAAAGGGACAAGAAGCGCTGTTGGCTGTGGCTATTGGCGTCGGTCAAGCGGAACATAGGGGATTGACCACCGCTACGTACCTGCCGACGTTTACTTCTGTGAATACACATTTCGCGGCACCAGCTCTCGTGATCGCGACCGTGATCGTCGCCATCTCCTGCACGCGCTCACCCGAGCCGTCGAAGCCCGCCGTCACGGCGACGCCGGCGTCCGCGCCCCGCTCGGCGCGCGCGGACTCCCTGCGAATACTCGCCGACCGCAGCAGGATCGAGGGTGACTCCGCCGCGCCGGTATGGATCATCGACGTCAGCGATTTCCAGTGCCCGTACTGCGCGGAATGGCAGCGCAACACCCATGAGGCGCTGCGCGCCGAGTTCGTGCGGACCGGTAAGGCGAAGCTGGCATTCGTCAACTTTCCCCTGGAGCAGCATCGCCATGCCATCCCGGCGGCGCGCGCCGCGATGTGCGCCGGAGTTCAGGGACGATTCTGGCCCGTGCATGACGCGATTTTCGAGACGCAGACGCGCTGGGCGGACGCGACCGACGCAACTCCGATCTTCGAGTCCATCGCCCGCACGGCGGGGGTACGACTTGCCGATTGGAAGGAGTGCGTTGCTTCCGGAGTGATGGATCCTTTGATCCAGGCCGACCGCGATCGCGCGACGGCGGCGGGCGTGCGCTCAACGCCGACATTCATCATCGGCCGGCAGATCGTCAGCGGCGCAGCGCCCATCGAGGAGTTCCGTCGCCTCATCAACCTCGCATCAGTGCCCCAGCCGTAAAGCCATGAACCGTGCGGCACGGCTGCTGTACGGTGCCGCGGGACAGCTGAGCCGGGTCGCGCCGGTGCTTGCGCCGCCCGGCGCGTCGCGCATTTCGGTCGCGCTCCGCGCGCGGCGCGGACTGACGGAGCGGTTCAACGAGTGGGCCCGGCGATCGCGCGACCGGTCGAGACCTCTGCTGTGGATCCATGCGTCGTCCGTCGGCGAAGCGCTGCAGGCGAAGCCGGTCGCTGCTCTCGTGCGCGCGAGGCGGCCCGACGTCCAGATCGTGTATACGTTTTTCTCCCCCAGCGGGCGCCAGCTCGCGGGAAAGATCGACGCGGACTACGTGGACTATCTCCCGTTTGACAACACCGCGGACATGGACGCCGTGCTGAACGCGCTGCGCCCGACGGCGCTCGTGTTCAGCAAGCTGGACGTGTGGCCGGTGCTGGTCGAGCGCGCCAAGCTCCGGGGCGTCGCGCTGGCGCTCGTCAGCGGCGTCCTCCCCACTAACTCCCGGCGGCTGGCCGGCCTCGGCGGCGCGCTCGCGCGCGACGCGTACCTGGCGCTCGACGCAATTGGTGCGGTTGCAGCCGAAGACGCCGATGCTTTCGCTGCGGCTGGCATTCCCCGCGCCCGAATCGACGTGACCGGCGACACGAGCTTCGACCAGGTGATCGCGCGCGCCAGGACCGCGCGGGGCTCTGCCCTTGTCGAAGGCTTGTCGTCGTCACGCTTTACCCTCGTGGCCGGATCGACCTGGCCGAACGACCACCGACTGATCTTTCCCGCCTGGGATCGCATCAGGAAATCCGGAATCGATGGCCGGCTCATCATCGCTCCGCACGACCTGACCGAGCGGCATATGGGAGCGATCGAGGCGTGGGCGCGCCCGTCGTACTCGCTCGCTCGACTGAGCGAGCCGGGCGCGCGCAGCGCCGATATCGTGATAGTGGACCGATACGGCGTGCTGGGCGATCTCTACGCGACAGCCGATGTCGCGTACGTGGGCGGAGGCCTGCACCGGGCCGGGTTGCATTCCGTCATCGAGCCCGCGTCGTTCGGGGTGCCGGTTATTTACGGCGGCACGCACGCGCGAAGGCGCGACGCCGACGTGCTGCGCGCGGCCGGAGCGGCGCTGGCAATCGACAGCGTGGATTCCCTCGAACGCGCAGTTAGCGGCTGGCACCCCGCCGACAAAAGAAAAACCGCGGGCGCAGGCGCGCTCGCGGTCGTGAGACGGGAGGCAGGCGCCTCGGAGAGGAGCTACGCGCTCTTGATGGCACTCATGTCGGGGCCCAGCTTGGGGGCATGATTTGCGGGGCCTTGCAGCACCTGGATCGGCAGGTGCTCCGGGGTGAGGCTCGGCACTCCGGCGGGGTGCAGGAAGAACCCCTGCACCAGATGCACGCCGAGTTCTTTCAATATCGCCAGCTCTTCCGCGCGCTCCACGCCCTCGGCGATGACCTGCGCGCCCTGATCGTTCGCGAATCCGATCATCGTCTCGACCAGGTTCTGCTTGATGAAATTCTCGTCGATGCAGTTGATGAGCGAGATGTCAAGCTTGATGAAGTCGGGTTCGAGGTTCGCGATGGATCCCAGCCCCGCGTATCCGCTGCCCGCGTCGTCCACGGCGAATCTGAATCCCGCGTCCCTGAACGCCTGCAGCCGGTTCCGGAACTTCGGATAATCCTTGATCGCGGTTCTCTCCGTGATCTCGATCACCACGCGGGTCGGGTCTGGTGCATCCAGCTCCTCCGGGCTGAAGGTCGGATCCGCGAAATCGCCTGGATCCACATTCAGAAATAGCAGCTCCCCGTTGTCGAACCGGCCGTGCATTCCCTCGATCGCACGGGACCGACAGATGCGGCTCAGCTCCCAGAGGAGATCGCCCCGGGCCGCCACCTCGAACATGACTTCGGGGCTGCGCATGCTGCGCATCACCCCGCGCGCGAGAGCCTCGTACCCGAACACCTCGCCCGTCTCCGCTACGACTATCGGGTGGTAGTCGACGTACACTCCCCGCGTCCGGATGCTCTCGCGCAGGTCTTCCAGCTTCTTCACGGTCTCGCGGGCCTCGACGCTCTGCGAGGCAAGCACCGCCTGGCGCACGCCACGGTATATCTGGCGCTCGAGCCGGAATTTGGGATTCACCATCACGTGAGAGCGGCCGGCGTAAATGTCGAAGAGCGACGCGATGTCCTCTCCGTGCGCCGCTTCGATCCGCTCGGAGACGTGCTTCTGGAGCCCGCTGATGATCTCCGTGATCTGCTCGTCGCCGGCGGCCTCGAAGCCCGGCTCCGGAATGTGAAAGAAGACGAAGTCGTCGTCGTGCGCATAGCGGACCATCACCCGCGAAGACCGGAGGGGACTGTCGTGGAGGTACGCGCGCACCGCAGCCGCGGTCGTCGCCAGCACCGCGTCGAGCTTCTCCCAGCCGTATATCTCCTCGATCTTGGAGTAGCGGCTGAAGTTGAAGTAAAGGATCAGGAGCTCGCCTCGCTCCACGATCACCCGTCGCATGCTCTCGACGGCCGCCTGCAGAGTCGGGAGCCCGGTTACACCATCATAAAGAAGGTGCTCGTGCTCCACGCTATCGCACCGGCGTCAGCATGCGGGCGTTTCGTTCCACGGTGTCGGCGAGCTTCGAAAGCTCGAATGGCTTCTCCACGAAATCGTCCGCGCCCGTCTGAATGGCCTGCCGCTTGTTGGTCCAGTCGTGAAGGGCCGTGACCATTATGACCCGGACCGGCCGCGCTGCGTCGGGATTCTGCTTCATCTCACGACAGACCTCCCACCCGTCCCTTCCCGGCATCATTACGTCGAGAAGAACTATCGAAGGGCGGTCGCGCTCGAATATCTCGAGGGCCTCCTCGCCACCGTAGGCAACGGTTATGGGGTAGCCGCGTGCCTCAAGATAGTCGCGAATGATATTCGCGTTGTCGTGGTTGTCGTCTACTACGAGAACGTGGGGAAGCGCTGTTTTGGTCATTTTATGGGTGCACCCCTGCAGAAGGGGAAGGGGCAAGATGCAAGCCATTCAGGGCCTGAGCGTGCCTAATCCAGCGCTAAGAGCGTCCTACTTGCTGACACAAAGCCGGTGCTGCAACGTAGGGCTAGCTTATACATCTGTAGTCTGACCTTCTTGGAGCCAAGACCACATGCATCGGTTTCTCCCGTCCGTCGGGCGCGCGACCATTACGTCGCTCGCCCTGTCACTCGTCGCCCTGCTGCCGCTGGAGTCCGTAGCGCAGACGCGACCCGCTACCCGTCCCGCTGCGCGACCGGCGACCGCGGCCCGGCCTCAGGCGCGGCTCGTTACCACTGTTGAAGGAATCTCCGAGTACGTCCTTTCCAACGGATTGAGAGTGCTCCTGGTCCCCGACCAGTCGAAGCCTACGATCACGGTCAACATCACTTACCTCGTCGGATCGCGGCACGAGGGCTATGGCGAGTCCGGCATGGCGCACCTGCTCGAGCACCTCGTGTTCAAGGGCACGCCCAGGCACCCCAACATCCCGCAGGAGCTGACCGAGCATGGCTCGCGGCCGAATGGGACGACGTGGTACGACCGCACCAATTATTTCGAGACCGTTCCCGCAACCGACGTCAATCTGGATTGGGCACTCGATCTCGAAGCAGACCGCATGGTGAACAGCTTTATCGCCAAGAAGGACCTGGAGAGCGAGTTCACCGTCGTGCGAAATGAGTTCGAGGGCGGAGAGAACAGCCCGTTCGGCGTCACGCTCCAGAGGACGATGTCGACCGCTTACATCTGGCATGGCTACGGCCGCTCCACGATCGGAAGCCGGTCCGACCTCGAGAACGTGCCGATCGAGCGGTTGCAGGCTTTTTATAGGAAGTACTACCAGCCCGACAACTCGGTTCTCGTCGTCGCCGGGAAGTTCGACCCGACCAAGACCCTGCGCCTGATCGAAACGAAGTTCGGCGGAATTCCGAAGCCGGTCCGGTCGCTAGCGAACGGCAATCTGCTGTACCCGACGTATACGGCCGAGCCCGTGCAGGACGGTGAGCGTGAGGTGACAGTTCGCCGGGTCGGCGACCTCCAGCTGATACTCGCGGCGTACCATGTGCCCGCAGGCTCTCACCCGGATTTCGCCGCCGTTGAAGTACTGGGCTCGGTGCTCGGCGACAACCCGTCGGGCAGGCTGTACAAGGCGCTCGTGGACGCCAAGCTCGCGGCCAGCGTGGGCGCATTCGCGTTCCAGCTGAAAGAGCCGGGACTGCTCTTCAATTACGCGCAGCTCCGCACGGACCAGAGCCGTGACTCGGCCCGCTACGCCTTGACGTGGTCGCTCGACAACCTGGCTTCGCACCCGTTCACCGCCGAGGAAGTCACTCGCGCGAAGACGGATCTGCTCAGGGACGTTGAGCTGCTGCTCAACAACTCCGAGCGCGTGGGCGGCGAGCTCACCGAATGGGCGGCGATGGGTGACTGGCGCCTGCTGTTCCTGCACAGAGACCGGATCGAGAAGGTCACTCCGGCCGACGTGCAACGGGTTGCGGCTGCCTATCTAAAGCCCGCCAACAGAACGATCGGCATGTTCCAGCCGACGCCGACGCCCGACCGCGCGACGATCCCGGCGGTTACGGACATCGCGGCGCTCATTGGCGACTACAAAGGTAGAGCCGCTGTCGCCGAAGGCGAGACATTCGATCCCTCGCCGAGCAACATCGATTCGAGGGTCACTCACTTCCGCCTGGCCAACGGCGCCGAAGTCACGCTGCTCCCGAAAGACACGCGCGGCGACCGGGTAGTGGCGCAGATTCTCCTGAGACAGGGCACGGAAGCGTCGCTGATGAACAAGTCGACGACTGCCTCGCTCGCCGTCGCGATGCTTTCGCGCGGCACCACCAGTCTCACGCGCGAGCAGGTGCAGGATTCGCTCAGCAAGCTGAAGGCGAATGTCAACATCCTAGGCAGCGGCAATAACGTGATTGCCCGGATCGAAACCACCCGGCCGAATCTTCTGCCGACTCTCGATCTCGTCGCGCAGCAGCTCCGCTCACCCCGCTTCGACGCGGGCGAGTTCGCCAAGCTCAAGCAGGAAAGGCTCGCCGGGATCGAAGCCGGGAAGTCGGAGCCCAACGTGCTGGCTTCGATCGCGCTCAATAGGCTGTTGAATCCGGTAGCGCCTGGCCACCTTCTTTACGCGGCGTCGCCCGACGAGAGCATCGGGTACATCAACGCCGCGACGCTCGAAGAGGTCCGCCGCTTTCACGCCGAGTACCTGGGCGCAAGCCACGCCGACCTCGCGGTCGTCGGGGACTTCGACCCGGCGGAAACGCGCGACGCTCTGACGACGCTCTTTGGAAGCTGGAACAGCCCGCAGCCGTTCAGCAGGCTGGTGCGAGTGTACAGGGCAACGGATTCGGCCAGCACGTCGATTCTGACTCCCGACAAGGCGCAGGCGATCTACCTGTCCGCGCAGACGATCCAGCTCAGCGATGCTGATCCCGACTACCCGGCGATGTTGCTGGCGAACTACATGATGGGCGGCGGGTTCCTCAACTCCCGGCTAGCTACCCGACTGCGGCAGCGCGACGGACTAAGCTACGGCGTCGGCTCGGGCTTGTCCGCGCAGGCGTTGGACCAATACGCGATTTTCCAGGGCTTCGCCATCTACGCGCCCCAGAACGCGGACCGCGTGGTGACGGCGTTCCGGGAAGAGCTCGACCGTGCGGTGAGCGACGGGTTCACGCAGGCCGAGGTGGGCGCGGCCAAGGCCGGTTACGTGCAGTCGCGGTCGCAGGCGCGGGCAAACGATTCCGAGCTGCTCGGCATGCTCGTGGACCGCAGATTCGCAGGCAGGACGATGACGTACGACGCGAAGCTCGACTCTGATCTGGCCGCGCTTACCGCGGCGCAGGTCAACGCGGCGATCCGGAAGTACCTCGACCCGAGCAAGATGATCGTGGTTCGCGCTGGAGACTGGAACAAGGCCGCGACGCCGTAGCACGTCGACCGGGTTCCGCTGAAAAACGAGAAGGGGTGGGTTTGCTGGGGCTACGCTTCGCTAAGACGCCCCTGCAAACCAACCCCTTCTCGTTTTTTCATCAGCTTCCATCCGAAGCCAACCGCGCGCGTCGTTCAGCGTCTCGGTGCTCGCCTCGCGCTTACTACAGTGCGGTGGCTTTTTCCGTGACGACGCGGACGTTGTTGTCCTCGACCTGAAGAAATCCGCCGTCAACCGTGAACCGCTTCCCGCCCGAGCTCGCGCCCTCGAGCCGTAGCTCGCCGTTGCCGAGCAGCGTCACCATCGGCGCGTGGCCGGTGAGTATGCCCAGCGAGCCGTCGAACGCGGGCGCGACGACCGAGGTCGCCTCACCTTCGAACAGCAGGGCCTCCGGGGAGATGACCGAGACTTTTAACATCTGCGTCCGCTAGGCCTTCGCCATCTGGTTGGCCTTCTCGATCACGTCGTCGATTCCGCCGGCCATGAAGAATGCCTGCTCCGGATACTGATCGAACTCGCCGGCGACCAAACGCTCGAACGACGAGATCGTCTCTTCCAGCTTGACGTAGCGGCCGGTGATGCCGGTGAACTGCTCGGCGACGGCGAACGGCTGGGACATGAAACGCTGCAGACGGCGCGCGCGACCGACGATCTTCTTGTCGTCTTCCGAGAGCTCGTCCATTCCGAGAATCGCGATGATGTCCTGCAGCTCCTTGTAGCGTTGCAGAATGCGCTGCACTTCGGTGGCGACCTTGTAGTGCCGGTCGCCGATGTACTGGGCGTCGAGAATTCGCGACGAAGAAGCGAGCGGGTCGACGGCCGGGTAGATGCCGAGCTCGGTGATCGCGCGCGACAGAACGACTGTCGCGTCCAGGTGGGCAAACGCGGTCGCCGGCGCCGGATCGGTGATGTCGTCGGCCGGGACGTAAATGGCCTGCACCGACGTAATCGAGCCGGACTTGGTGGAAGTGATGCGCTCCTGCAGGTCTCCCATCTCGCTGGCGAGCGTCGGCTGGTAACCGACAGCGCTCGGCATGCGGCCGAGCAGCGCGGAGACTTCCGAACCGGCCTGCGTGAAGCGGAAGATGTTGTCGATGAAAACCAGCACGTCGGCGTTCTCGACGTCGCGGAAATACTCGGCGACGGTGAGGCCCGACAATCCTACTCGGAGGCGCGCTCCCGGCGGCTCGTTCATCTGGCCGTAGATGAGCGCTGTCGAAGCGAGTACGCCGGACTCCTGCATCTCGAGGTACAGATCGTTGCCTTCGCGGGTGCGCTCGCCCACGCCGCAGAACACGGACTTTCCGCCGTGTCCCTTCTGCACGTTGGCGATCAGCTCCATGATGACGACGGTCTTGCCGACGCCGGCGCCGCCGAACAGTCCGATCTTTCCGCCTTTCACGAACGGAGCGATAAGGTCGATGACCTTGATGCCCGTCTCGAAGACTTCAGTCTTGGGCTCGAGCGCGGAGAACTTCGGCGCCGCGCGGTGGATGGGCCAACGCTCGACGTCGGCGGGAATCGGCGGACCATTGTCCACGGGCTCGCCAAGCACGTTCAGGATGCGCCCGAGCGCCGCGGCGCCGACCGGCACCGTGATCGCCGAGCCTGTATCCACGACTTCCATTCCGCGAACGACAGAGTCCGTCGACGACATGGCGACGGCGCGGACCTGGTTACGTCCGATGTGCTGCTGCACCTCGGACGTCACGTCGATCACCTGGCCGTAGTCGGTCGTCGCCTGGATCCTCAGAGCGTTGTACAGCTCCGGGAGATTTTCGGGATCGAACTCGACGTCGAGCACGGGCCCGATGACCTGCACAACGCGTCCGATGTTCTTCTCTGTCTTGACGCTCTTCTCTTTCTTGACGGCAGTAGCCATGTCTTATCCCTGTAAGCCCGCGGCACCGCCGACGATCTCGGCGATCTCCTGGGTGATCTGCGCCTGACGGGCGCGGTTGAATGTCCTGCGTAGTCCGTTGATCATCTCGCTCGCGTTCTCGGTGGCGTTCTTCATCGCCGTCCGGCGCGCGCCCTGCTCGCCCGCGTTCGACTCCGCCAGCGCGCGGTACACCGTGTTGCGCACGTACAGCGGGAGCAGCTCGCCGAGTATGGCTTCCGCGGATGGATACAGTAGATAGTCGCGCTGCATTCCCTGTTCCGCGCCCTCCCGGGACGGCGGCTGCACCGGCAGCACCTGCTCCGAGACGGGCGGCGTCGACATCGCCGAATTGAACTTGGCGTACACGACGTACACCGCGTCCAGGCGCCCGGCCGCGAAATCATCCATCACCACATCGGAGAGCGATGCCGCATCCGCTGAAGTCGGCTTGTCCGTGATGTCCGTGCGGCTCGTCTTCACTTCGCGGCCGATGTACTTGAAGTAGCCGAGTCCCTTTCGCCCGACCACGTGCAACTCGGTCTCGGTGCCCGCGCCTTCCAGGCGGGTGATGAGACCGCGCGCTTCCTTGATCAGGTTCGCGTTGAAGCCGCCGGCCAGTCCGCGATTCGAGGTCACGAGCAAAATCGCCGCGCGCTTGACGGTCTCCGGTTGCCTGAGCAGCGGGAATCTGTCCGCGACGTCGGACGAGTACACGCTCGAGATGACCTCGCGCAGCACCAGCGCGTACGGCCGCGCGGCGTGCACGCGATCCTGGGCGCGCTTCATCTTGGACGTCGCGACCATCTCCATCGTGCGCGTGATCTTGCGCGTGTTCTCGACGGATTTGATCCGGCCCTTTAGCTCGCGGCCCTTAGCCACGGAGAACTGTTCCTGGATTACGGAGAACGGTCGAGCTATGCAGCGGCATTCGCCTTCGTGCGTGAGGCGTTGAACTCGTCGATGATCCCCTTGAGCTCGGCTTCCGTCTCCTTCGACATCGCCTTCTCTGTGCGGATCTTGTTCGGAAGCTCGGCGTGCTGGCTTGCCATCAGCTCGAGGAAGTCACGCTCCCACGCGCGCACCTCGGAGACGTCGATCTGGTCGAGATAGCCGTTGGTCACGGCGTACAGGATCATGACCTGCTGCTCGACCGGCATCGGCTGATACTGGGGCTGCTTGAGGATCTCGACGGTGCGCGCGCCGCGCTCCAGCTGCCGCTTGGTCGCGGCGTCGAGGTCGGAGGCGAACGACGAGAACGCTTCCAGCTCGCGGTATTGCGCGAGATCCAGGCGAAGCCGTCCGGCGACGGCGCGCATTGCCTTGATCTGCGCCGAGCCGCCTACGCGCGACACCGAGACTCCAACGTTCACCGCCGGGCGCACGCCCGCGAAGAACAGGTCGGACTCGAGGAATATCTGACCGTCGGTGATTGAGATCACGTTGGTCGGGATGTACGCCGACACGTCGCCGGCCTGCGTCTCGATGATCGGCAGAGCGGTGAGCGATCCGCCGGGCTTGAGAATGTTGTCGTCCACGACGCCGGCATCCTCGCGCAGCTTGGCCGCGCGCTCGAGCAGCCGTGAGTGGAGATAGAAAACGTCGCCCGGATATGCTTCGCGTCCCGGAGGACGGCGAAGGACCAGCGAGATCTGGCGGTACGCGGCCGCCTGCTTGGACAGATCGTCGTACACGCACAGCGTGGGCTTGCCCTCGTTGTACATGAAGTACTCGGCCATCGAGCAGCCCGAGTACGGCGCGATGTACTGCATTGGCGCAGGGTCCGACGCGGCGGCGACGACTACGATGGTGTACTCCATCGCGCCGGCCTGACGCAGACGCTCGACGACGGCGGCGATCGTGGACTTCTTCTGGCCGATCGCGACGTACACGCAGATGACGCCAGTTCCCTTCTGGTTGATGATCGTGTCCACCGCGATCGCCGTCTTGCCGGTGCCGCGGTCGCCGATGATCAGCTCGCGCTGTCCGCGCCCGATCGGGATCATCGAGTCGATCGCCTTGAGCCCGGTCTGGAGCGGCTCGCGGACGGGCTGGCGCACGATGATTCCAGGCGCCTGCGACTCGACCTTGCGCGTGTGCCTGGTGCCGATCGGACCGCGATCGTCGACGGGGTTTCCAAGCGCGTCGACAACGCGGCCGACCATCTCGGGACCGACGGGCACTTCGAGCACGCGGCCTGTGCGGCGGACTTCGTCGCCTTCCTTGAGCTGCAGATAATCGCCCAGAATGACGGCGCCGATGTTGTCCTCTTCGAGGTTCAGCGCCAGGCCTGTGATCTTCGCGCCGGTCTCGGAAGAAGTCGCCTCGAGCATCTCGCCGGCCATCGCCTTCGCGAGGCCATAGATGCGGGCGATTCCGTCGCGGACTTCAAGGACGGTACCGACTTCTTCTACGTCGAGCTCGTGGAGATCTGCAGCCTCAATCTCGCGGAGGAGGATGTCCTTGATCTCTCCGGGGCGAAGCGTCGTTTCAGCGGGCATGACGGTTTTGATCTGGGTGGTCGAAGCCGGGCCGTAATCGGGCGATCGGCAGGGTGTCGGAGGGCTTGTGAAAAATATCACAAGCTCAAGGGTGATTCAAGTTGCCTGCAATGGGGGGCTAGTGGGGTCAATTCCGCTGACAGTTGCTCCGATTGCGGATTGAGGACTGTGCGGCCTCAGGACTAACGGCCATCGAGGATCGGCGATTCAGTGAGGACTGCGGAGAGAGGCATGACACCCGTCCCTCTTACCCTGTGTTCCGCCCATCCTCAGTTCTCACTCAATCGCCGATCCTCGATGGCCGTTGGTCCTGAGGCCGCAAAGTCCTCAATCCGAAGTCGCCAACAAGTGGTTCAACCCATAACCCTAATAAGCCCGAATGAGCTCTACGCCCGTATAGTAGTGCGCCAAAATCTCCGGGAATTCCTTCCCCGCTCGCGCCATCAGCACCGCCCCGACCTGCGCCATCCCCGTCCCGTGGCCGAATCCGCCACCGTAAACCCGGAACGACCCGGGAACCGGCGCTCCTCCCTGGATCACCGGCTCCACGAAAAACAGCGTGCTGGGAAGGTTCACGAAAGCCCCCGCGGGGTTCACGTATTTCAGGGCCTGGCGAATCACCCCCATCGACGCCGGGAAAGATCCTGAATCGGTGACGAATTCGAGCGAGATGATCCGGCCGGACGGACCACGCTGCAGGACCTTCAGCTCTCGCACGAGCCCGACGTTGCGCTTGGCGAAAGTCGAGATCATCGAGCTCAGCTCCTGGGGCGTCCACTCCACTACCCACCGATGGTATCGCGGGCGGTCGGGATCGAACGGCGTCGGCGGCTTTCTGAAATCCGTTATGTAGGGCGCCGTCTTGAACGCCTCCAGGCTCGCGACAAACGTCGGCCCCGCCGTTGGCGGCATGTCCGGCACCCCGCGCATGTAAGCAACCGGATTCTCGGCGAACGATTCTTCGTTGTCCCCGGTGTGCCCCCCGGAGGTAGACGAATACCGCGCGAGGATCAGCTTCCCGTCCCGGCGCGCTACCAGCCCGCGCGTTGCATCGACGGCGGCGGTAGAAACGGGGTGGTGAGCAGCGACACCTCCGTACACCTGATCGTCGACCGTGGCCCGCAGATCGTAACCGTCCGCTGCCCTGCGCCCCAGATACGCCACGGTGTACGTGCGCGCGGCGATCGCCTGAACTTTCTGCGCTTCGACTTCGGGGAACACGTTCGGGCCAAGCTCCCGGGGCACCACGCCGTACAGATACTGCTCGATTAGAACCGCATTGATTCCGGCCAGAGATCCGGCTGAATTCCGCCGGACCTCGGCAGTACCCATGTACGGCTGGCCATTGATCGTGACTGCGGGGCTCGTCGTGGAGGCGACGCACACCGGACCCACGGACTCGATCGACGATCCCCCGATGCGAACGCGATAGCCCGCGGAACTGCCGGATCCGGCGCTCGTCACTACCGCCGCTCCATTCGATCCCGGGCCGAGAATGCGACCGGTCGCACATTCCGAAACGACGAAGCTTCCCGAACCACCGATCGCGACGCTGTCCGCGGCTTGGACGACGCCTATCCGCACCAATGCAGCCCCGCTGGGCTGCGGCTCCGGCTGCGGCTGCGGCGACGGATCGGGGAAGGGCGCGACGGGGCCTCGCGGCGAGCACGCGGCCGCTCCCAGCAGGAAAGCGAGAGCGATACAGCGGGGGATACGAACCATCGAGCGGCTCCTCATGGTGGCGGCTGGAAAGGGTGCGGCGGCGGGTTTTTGATCACGCATACGGCACGGTCCGTACCGACTGTAGAAAATGGCAACAGGCGTCAAGGATCTGAAGCTCTGGCAGGAAGCCGTTGCGCTCGCCGGCGACGTTCTGCGCGCCGCGCGCCAGCATGCCCGGAAGGAGCTGCCATGGTTCATGGACGAGCTGGCCGCGTCCGCCATTTCGGTGGCGACCAGCGTCGCCGACGGCTACAGCCGCGGCGACGCGCTGGATCAGCAGCGGGTGTTCGAGCAGGCGCGCCGGTCGCTCGTGGGGTTCGAGACCCATCTCGCCGTCGCGAAGCAAGCCGGCGCGCTGGCGCCGGATGCCTTGGCCGGTCTCGCGTCGCGCGCGGCGACGGTCAGCAGATTGCTGGCGGGCTTCCTGACCTTCATCGAGCGGCAGAAGGCCGCGGAGGTCGACGAAGGCTCCCGACGCATCTCACCGGCGGCTGCGACCTCGCCCCTGCGAAAAACGCTCGACGAGATCTACTGTGCGTAGCCGGGACAGCGAAGCCGGCCGGGTGCCGACGATGCGCTGGGATGTGCTCGACAGGTGGGACGACGAAGCGAAGCCCAGGACCGCGGCCACGTCGCGCACGTCGTAACCGGGATTCTTCGCGAGCTCCGCGGCCGCGATCAGGCGGACGAGATCGATGACGCGCTTGAGGTTGGGCGCGCCGGCGGTCGAGAACACGCGGCTGAGATGCTCCCGGCTCAGCCCGACAGCGTCCGCGATGTCGCCGGTCCGGACCGGACGCCCCGCCTGGCCAACGATGATCCGCCAGACGGCGTGCTGCCGCTCGTCGCTCAGGCCGATCGGCGGCGGCGGATTCGAGAGCGCCGCCGAGAACCTGGCGGTGAACGTTCTAGGCTGCACGAGCTCGCGGGCGACGGAATCATCCACCCCCTCCACCAGGACGTCCGCAAACTCCAGTGCCGCGGCCCGCGCGAGCGCCGGCCCGTCGGCGGAGCGCAATGGGAGTAGCCCGAAAAAGGGCGCGCTCGGATACTCGAGCGCGAGCCCGGCAAGCTTCCAGAGGTCATCGGCAGGCGACGCGAGATCGACGATCGCGGCATCGACCAGGTTGAGGCGAAACGCATTCTCCATTTCGCCAGCAGTTCGAGCCACCAGTATCCGCGTGCGCCGCTTGGGAAATGCCGACCGCACGAAGGCCCGCGCCCTGTCGCGAACAGCGTGCACTACGACGGTGGGAGCCAGCGTCGCGGCAACTAGCATCACACGCCCAGCCCAGCCGCGTCGGGAGCTGGCCTGCCCTCGATGAACTGCCGGACGATGGGATCCGCGCTCTGCTGGATCTGCTCGACGGTGCCGACTTGGCGAATCCGTCCCTCGTACAGCATCGCGATCCGCGAGCCCACCGCGTACGCGCTCTTCATGTCGTGCGTGATGACGATGCTCGTGACGGCGAGGCGCTCGCGCAGCCGGATCATGAGCTGGTCGATGACCGACGCCGTCACGGGATCGAGCCCCGTCGTAGGCTCGTCATACAGCATGTACTTCGGCCGTCGCGCGATCGCCCGCGCGATTCCGACCCGCTTCCGCATGCCGCCGCTCAGCTCGGCCGGATACCTGTCCTCGATGTTGAGCAGGTCGACGAGCGCGAGCGCCTCGCTCACCCGGCTTTTCATTTCGGCGCCCGACAGATGGCTGAGCTTCTTCAGTCCCATCGCGACGTTCTGCGCGACGGTCAGCGAGTCGAACAATGCCGCGAACTGGAAGACGTAGCCGATGTGGGCGCGCAGATCGTACACCTCCCGGCGGGACAGCTCCGGAACCTCCTGCCCGTCCACAAACACGGTACCCTCGTCCGGCTCGAGCAGCCCGACGATGTGCTTGATCGCGACTGATTTCCCGGTGCCGGACCCGCCGATTACCACCATCGTCTCGCCCTCGGACACGTCGAGCGAGAATCCCCGCAGGACGTGCTTGTTGCCGAAAGATTTGTGGACGTTATCGAGGCGGATCAATGCGAGGGACTAGGTATTAGTTATTAGGCAAATAGTGACATCACAAAAGGTGTGTCCGGGGCGGCGGTGCTGCTACTGGTACGGCGGTCAGGTGGCTCGATCAGCGCTGGACCCCGCGCGAGGACCGCCCCGACGGGCTGGGCGGCTTGCCAGTTTACCGGCCACGCGCGAGCGTAAACATCCTGTTCGCACGGGCCGACTTTTCGCAGGGGAAAGCCGAGCCAACGATTGCCTCTGGGCCGCAAAAGCGCGGCAGAAGCCAAACTCTCAATCGGAGAAATCAAGTTGCGACATCATTACTCGCCAGTGAGCGTAGGCGTGCGCGTTGCGACGCTCATCCTGTCAGTTGCGTTGCTCGCCGCAGCGTGTAGCGACACCATCCATCGCGACGTTCTCGCCCCCACCAGTCCCGCACGTTCGGAGAGCGGCAGCGGCGTATCGCTGATCACCTACACCTCGATGCCGACCGATGCGCAGGTCGCGCGCGTCACGTCACTCGGCGGAACCGTGGTGTATCGCTACGCCAATTTTCCGATCGTGGCTGCGAGCCTGCCCCTGGGCTCGGAGACACTTATCGCGGCTGATCCTGCAGTTGTCGCCGTCGAGCTCGATGGCGCGCAGTATGAGCTGTACGGCAGCAAACAGGTCATGGATTATGGCGTCAGGCACATCGACGCACCTGGCGCATGGGCACAGGGATTCGCCGGCCAGAATGTAAAGATCGGCATCTTCGACACCGGCATCGATCTCGAGCACCCGGACCTTGTGGTGCACGGGGGCGTCGACGTCAGCGGCACCGGGTCGCTCGACGACTGCCACGGGCACGGAACGCACGTGGCTGGAATCGCGGCCGCGACGAACAACGGCAACCATACTGTTGGGGTCGCACCTAAGGCACAGCTGTACGCCATGCGTTTTTTCAACTGCGCCGGAGTGTCGGCAGGGACCGCGGCGATGATCGCCGGACTCGATTGGGCCGTGAGCAATGGCATGGACGTCGTGAACATGTCGTTCGGCGGCGTCATCGGTGGAGTCGTGGCGAGCCCGCTTCCTACGGGTTTTCCGACCACCGCCGCATCGACCGCGTTCCAGCGCACCTACGACGCGGGCGTCGTTCTCATCGCCGCGTCGGGCAACAGCAGCACGCCGTACGTCAGCTATCCCGCAGCTTTCCCGGGAGTGGTGGCGGTGGGCGCGACGGATGACAAGGATATGATCGCGAGCTTCTCACAGACCGGGACTGACCAGGAGGTCACTGCCCCGGGTGTGAGTATCTATGCGTCGTACCCTGTCGGAAAAGGCACCAGCACGTCCTTGTTCGTGCCGAGCGACGGCAATCGGGAAGTCGATGCTATTGGATTCGCGTTCTCGGGAATGACCGCCGCCCGGGGAATCACGGCTTCGGCCGTATACGCCGGGTTCGGGACAGCCGCCGACTATGCCGCCGCCAATTGCCCAGGCAAGATCGCGGTCGTTTCGCGCGGCGGACCGACGTTCGCGCAGAAGGCGCAATTCGCGATGGACGCGGGATGCGCCGCAGTGATCATTCATAACGTGTTACCCGGACAGCACATCGGCGGCACCCTCGGCGCCGACACGTCGGCCGGGGGAAAGCCCTGGATTCCGGTGCTGGACGTCACTTTGGAGGACGGGCTCTACCTCCGCGACCGAATCCAGGCGGGTCCGACGACCCTTACCGCAATTAACGCCGCAGGGAACCTGACGACGTTGAGCGGCACGTCGATGGCTTCGCCGCACGCGGCCGGGGTCGCAGCTCTCATCCTCAGCAAGAACCCGAGCCTCACTCCTGCGCAGGTGCGGTCCATACTCGCGGCCAGCTCGGTCGACCTGGGTACGCCGGGATGGGATCCAGTATTCGGTCACGGCCGTATTAACGCCCGAAAGGCAGTAGCGCAGACCCCTTAGCCACACCGGCGACGGGCGAATAAAGAAAGGGCGAGCATTTTCTGCTCGCCCTTTCTTTATTCATCTGCCTCTAATTCTCAATGCTTAACACGTAAAACCTCGAAGGCAGCTAAGCAGCAAAGCTCCCTAGCGCCCGACCAACTTCTCCCTCGCGCAGCCGCTTCAGCGCGCGATCACGCAGCTGCCGCACCCGCTCGCGGGTAACGCCGAGCATCGATCCGATCTCTTCGAGCGTGTGCTCACGCCCGCCCTCGAGGCCGAAGTAAAGGCGCAGCACCTTCGCGTCCCGGGGGGGAAGCGTCGAGAGGGCCGCCTCGATCTCGTCGTTGAGGAAGCGGCTCATCGCCTCTTCCTCGGTGTCGGGCATCTCGTCCGCCACAAAGCGCTCGATCAGCGAGCGATCGCCTTCCGGATCCATCGGTGCGTCGAGCCGCACGTCGCCGGTGTTCAGGGCGGCGAGCGACTGCACCACATCCACGGACAAGCCGGTCAGCTGAGCCAGCTCGTTGGGCGTGGGCTCGCGCCGCATCTTCTGACGCAGGATCTCCGACGCCTTGATAATGCGCGAGAGATCCGCCGTGCGGTTGAGGGGCACGCGAACCGTCCGTCCCTGGCGCGCCAGCGACGACAGGATGGCCTGCCGGATCCACCAGACCGCATACGAAATGAACTTCACGCCCTGGTCTGGATCGAACTTCCGGGCAGCAGTCAGCAGCCCGACGTTGCCCTCGCCGATCAGGTCGATCAGCGGAAGGCCACGGTTCTGATACTTCTTCGCCACGGAGATGACGAAGCGCAGGTTCCGCTTCACCAGCTCCTGGAGAGCATCCTGGTCTCCCGCGCGGATCAGGCGCGCGAGATCGAGCTCCTCAGTCCCCTTCAGGAGGGGATAAGTGCTCACTTCGTATAGATACTGGTCGAGGATGTCCCTGTCCGGCTCGGTGGTCCCGATGCCTGCCGGTGTGGTAGTCCTGCGACGCCGCTTCACTTCCGCCATTTCGAATAATTCCTCGGATAGACTGCTCGGGGAGGTTTTTCCGCCCCGCGATTAAATCTGCAAAACTCTGAACCCGTCCGTAACTCCAGCCCCCGCTGCCGCAACTACTGCACCCACTCGGCGCTCGAACCAGAACCGTTCGTTTTCGGGCGTTATCAAACGGGTGCAAAATACCTGCCGGAGCGATTCCCGCTAGCCCCCTTCGTTGACTTCTTTACTACGTACGAATATCGTTCAAGGTTCCCAAACGAACGTCAGTTAACGACTTACGTGCGGGGCGGCCGCTGGGGGGCGTAGCTCAGTTGGGAGAGCGCTTGAATGGCATTCAAGAGGTCAGGGGTTCGATTCCCCTCGCCTCCATTTTTTTGGCCGCGGCCGTTGTATGTTAGGAAGCAGGTCGAGCGTTGCGGGAATAGCTCAGTTGGTAGAGCACAACCTTGCCAAGGTTGGGGTCGCGGGTTCGAGTCCCGTTTCCCGCTCTAAGAAACGGTTCGTGGTTTGTGGTTTTGGGGGACGGCCGCCTGCCGGGCGGCCGTTTCTGTCGATGGCTGTTAGGGCGGTTAGCTCAGTTGGTTAGAGCGCCACGTTGACATCGTGGAGGTCACAAGTTCGAGTCTTGTACCGCCCATGAGGTTCCGAGTTTTTGCGCCCGTAGCTCAATTGGATAGAGCATCTGACTACGGATCAGAAGGTTAGGGGTTCGAGTCCCTTCGGGCGCGCTGGTTCCTCTTTTCGTGCTGCAGCCCGCCCGCACTCTCGCGGTCACGCTCCTGGCCGTGCCCGGCGCCTGCGGCGGCGACGCCGCTCCAAAGTAGGTTGCCGGGATTGCGCCCGTAGCTCAATTGGATAGAGCATCAGACTTCGGATCTGAGGGTTGGGGGTTCGAGCCCCTCCGGGCGCGTCCGACATCAACCATTAACGCCGCTACATGAGCAGTGGGCTAATACTGGTACTGCTGGTTGCGTCCGCATTCGTCGCGGCGCACTTCGCCTTCGAGCGCCTGGGGAAACGATTCCTCATCGTGTCGGGCGCGGAGTATCTGGCTCTCGGGATTCTGCTCGGGCCGCAAGTGTCGGGAATCTTCACGCCCGCCCTGCTGGACAGCCTGGCCGCGTTCCCCGCACTGGCGCTCGGCTGGATGGGGGCCATCATCGGGATGCGATTCTATTTGCCCGAGCTGATAAGGATCCCCGGCTTCACGTATCGTATCGCGCTCTCGGAATCGCTCCTCACGGTCGCCGTCGTGTTCGCGCTCGAGGCGCTCGCGTTCATGTGGCTGTTCGACATATCGCTGCTGCTCGCGACGCCGCCCGCGCTTGCGCTGGCGGCGATCGCCGTGTCGTCCTCGCGGGAGACGTACGAGATCGTATCACGCCATCTCGGCGAAGGGGCCTTCGTTACGCAGCTCGATATCTCTACCGCCATCAACGCCTTCGTCGCGGTTCTTACGTTCGGCTGGCTGCTCGCAGCGTTCCACGCGAACCCGACCGGCGCGGTGCGGCCGCTTACCTCCACCGAGTGGCTGGTCCTCTCCGCAGGTATCGGTCTGATCGGCGGCGCGCTGTTCCACCTCTTTCTTGGACGGGAAGACAACATCGACCGGCTGTTCGTCGCGCTCGCCGGAGTACTGATACTCGTAAGCGGCGCGGCGGCGTATCTCGGACTGTCGCCGCTGCTGGCGGCACTGTTCTTCGGCATCATGCTGGTGAACACATCCCGCAACCGGATCGAGATCGCCGCCGCGCTCACGCGCGTCGAGCGGCCGCTGTATTTCGTTCTCCTGATCTTCGCCGGCGCGACGTGGCAGCCGAGCCTGCGCGCGTGGGTGGCGCCAGTGCTGCTGTTCGTCTTCGCGCGCGCGGCCGCGAAGATCGGCGCTGCCCGGATCGGCGCGCGGATGGAGCGGTCGCTGCCGCTGCTCGGGCCGAACTGGGGGAGAGCGCTGTTGGGCCAGGGCGGCGTCGCCATAGCGCTGGGAATCGACTACTTGCAGCAGGACCACTTCGCGTTCGCGCACGTCGTCTTCACGGCGGTCGTGGCGTCGGTGCTGCTGACCGACATGAGTTCGGCGCGCCTCGCGAAGAGCGTGTTCGCAGCCATTCCCGAATCCGGTGGCGGCAAGTGAGACGCGCACTCATCCTCGCGCTGCTCCTCGGAGGAGTCGCGCTCATACTTCCGCTCGGCTCCGGGGCCCGGGCGCCGTACGCGCTGCTGACGCTCGGATTCCTGATGCTCGCCGCTTACACTGTCGCCGAGATCGCCACAGCGGCGAAGCTACCGCGCGTGGTGGGCTATCTGCTCGCGGGCATCGTCTTCGGCCCGTCGCTCGCGAACATCGTGACCGTGGAAGCATCGGTGACGCTCGCGCCCGTCACTTCACTCGCGATCTCTCTCATCGCTTTTCTAGCGGGCGCCGAGCTGCGCTGGAGCGAGGTACGCGACAGGATCGGCGGGATCCTCAAGATTCTGACGTCGGAGCTGGCGCTTACGCTCGTCCTGGTGTTTTCCGTCCTGGTCGCGATGCGGGAGTTCGTGCCGTTTCTCCAGGGCACGAGCTGGACGGAGACGGTCGCATTCTCGCTGTTATTCGCAACGATCGCGATCGTGCATTCGCCGGCGGTGACGCTTGCCATTCTCTCCGAGACAAAGGCTCGGGGACCGCTGGCGCGCACCGTTCTTGGTACCGTCCTCATATCGGACGTCGCCGTCGTACTCGCCTTCAGCTTGGCGCTGGCGATTGCGCAGGCCATCGCGCCACCAGCGGGATTCGGCGCGGCGGTGACGGCTGGCACCGTCGCGTGGGAGCTGCTTGGCGCCATCGTCGTCGGCGCCGCGCTCGGCGGTGCCGTCTCACTGTATCTGCGGTTCGTGCGCAAGGAGCTGTTTCTATTCGCGTTGCTGGTAACGTTTCTCGGCGCCGAGGTCGCGCGCATGCTGCACGTGGAGGTTCTGCTCACTCTCCTTACCGCTGGTTTCGTGACCGAGAACCTGAGTAGCGAGAAGCTGGGGTTCGCGCTGCGTCACGCCATGGAGCGTGCCGCCGATCCGGTATTCGTGGTGTTCTTCGCACTCGCGGGAGCTTCCATTCGCCTGGAAGGGCTCACGCAGATGTGGATGTTCGTGATCCCGCTCGTGCTGGTCCGGGCCGGGGGCATCCGCTTCGGCTGCGCGATCGGTGCGCGCTGGGCGAAGCTCCCGGACGCCGAGCGGCGCCACGTGTGGACCGGGCTCGTAGCTCAGGCGGGCGTCGCGATCGGCCTCGCCGCCGTGGTCGCCGAGGTTTACCCTGTTCGGGGAGCCGCACTCAGCACACTGTTCCTGGCGGTGATGGCGGTCAACCAGCTCTTGGGGCCGATCCTGTTCAAGCGAGGACTGGCGGCCGCCGGCGAGCTCCAGCCAGCGACCGCCAGACCGAACCCCGAGACGGTTCCCGCGGAAGCGCCGGCTACTTGATTCCGAACATCGAGCCGAGGAACCCGCCGCTCTTGTCGCGCGGGACCTGCTGCAACATCTCAAGCTCACCCTTGTCGAGCCACACTCCCCCGCACTGCGAACACTCGTCGATCTTCACGTGATGGTATTCACGCTCCGTCAGATCGACGCAGCATCTCGGGCACTTGTTCTGCTGCTCAGACTTGCGCGCCTGCTCCCGCTCGGCGTCGAGCGCTGCCCGGCGGCTCTTGATCAGCTCGGCGTCGACCTTCGCCCAGTATTCGTCTTCGTTCCTGCGTGGCTTTTCGTCAATCGGCATGACCCGTTCTCCTTGCAGGCTCAGTTTCGGGAAAGCTAAGCGAGTGTAGTGCCCGCCCATTACCTGCGATCACTCCTGAAGCAGTTGCGAGCTCCGGCGAGGCGCTGCTGCATAAATCGGGCTTTTATGGGGTAAAAGTCTTCCTGTATCGCGGTGCCCACTCTAGGGTGTCGAATCTCCGGCCCCAGACTTTGTGATCAAGCGATTGGAAATAAAAAGCCGGCTCCGACGCAGAATTCTTGCGGCGATCGAAACCGGAGTCCTCCGTGCCGGGGATCGGCTTCCGAGCACGCGCGAGCTGACAGCCGAGATGAATGCCGATCCACGAGTTATCGCGGCGGCATACCGCGAGCTGGCGTCCGAAGGGTTGGTCGAGCTACGGGTACGTTCCGGCGCGTACGTTTCGCGCTCCATCGCTCCCGACCGGGTGACTCAGGCCATCTCTTGTGACTGGATCGTGGACGTCTTCGCGGCTGCGGTGAAGCGCGGGTTGCCAATGCAGGAGCTGGGACCGGTGATGCTCGATTTCGCGATGACCAGGAAATTGCGCGCGGTCGCAGTCGCGGAAATGGCCGATCAGAGCCTGGGCATCAGCGCCGAGTTGAAGCGGGATTATGGAATTACTGCGTCGAACCTCGTTGTCGAGCAACTTAAAGGCCGGCAAACGCCGCGCGAGATTCTTACTGCGCATGTAGTGTTCGCTGCAGAAGATTGCGCCGAAGTAGTCCGCCGGGCCGCTGAGACCCCGACCCGACGGGTAATTGCGGTCGAGTCCCGTGCCGACCTGCTCGACCCCGAATGGCTCGCGCTCCTCCAGTCCGGCGTTTACGTCGTCGCTACCGATCCTGGTTTTCTGGACCGGGCGGTGAGCGCGATCCACCGCGCCGGCGGCTCAACGTCGAGAATGCACCTGCTCGTGGCTGGACGCGACGATCTCTCGAGTATTCCCCCCGGCGCACCTACATACGTAACCGAAAGCGCGCGGCGCGCGATCGGGAGGCTCAGGCTTCCAGGCCGCATCATTCGCGCGAAACGCCTCTTCGACGAAACCACGGTACAGGAGATCGTGCGTTTCATATGCACGCGTAATGAAGAGCTAGGCTGACGGTTCACCGCGGTGCGTTGAGCGCATGGGGCCGAGTCCCGCCGTCGAATCGCGTGGGGAAGCTGGCCGGGCGTCACCTACGGGTAGTCACCTCAATCACGCCCGACATGAACCCGGTCCCGTAGACCGTGGTCGCCTCCCAGGCGGGCAGGAAGCGTATCTCCGCCACGTTCGATGCCGGAATCAGCCGCAGCGTGCCGACGGGTCCGTATCGCATTCCGTCGACAAATACATAGGGGAGCGGCGAATCGCTCGCTCGCAGGCTCGTCTTGCCGCGCGACACGAGAAAATTCCTACGCAGCTTCACGACTGCCTCGTAGGCGTTTTGCGCGAGCGATGCGACGATCTCGTCCTGTGATATGCGTCCCGGATCGCGGGGCGTGGTGGACGCGATCCGCGCAGGCGCGCAGGTAGCGGCTGCCAGAATCAGCATCAGGGCCATCAGACCGGGTTTCATGGAATCTCCTGCGCCTTCTCCGCACGGCTCACCTGCCGAGGCGCTACGGGAAAGATGTTGCATGACACGGGCCCCACAATGAAGGACTGCGCGGCGGGCCCGTCAGCGCCGGGCGAAAGGGGGCCACGTGGCGCTTCGGCTTCCGTTCGACCCCGGCGTCCGATAGCTTTCAAGGTTCGGGGCGTAGCGTAGCCCGGTAGCGCGCCTGCTTCGGGAGCAGGAGGTCGCTGGTTCAAATCCAGTCGCCCCGATTTCTATCTTCAAGAGACTCACCGGACTATTTCGGTGGGCTCTTTGCGTTTCGTGCTTGCTTTCCCTGATGGCGGACCACTCCACCCCGGATGAATCGTGCGCCGTCGATGGTGCCTTCTGTTCAGCGGAGCGGCATGGCTCGCCTCCCCGGGCTGTGCCCGCGAGGCTAAGCCTGCCCGCCCGTTCGTCGCGGCCGTCACGACCGATCCCGGCCATCTCAACACGGCGATCACCACCAACGGAAGCGTGCACACGGCCGGCGGCCTGCTGTACGACGGACTGGTCGAGCTTAATGACGAGCTCGAGCCAGTGCCGGCGTTGGCGGAACGTTGGGAGGTGGACAGCGCGGGAACACGCTACCGGTTCCACCTCAGGCGGGATGTGCGGTGGCACGACGGCCAGCCGCTGCACGCAGCCGATGTGAAGTTCACCTTCGAGCAGTTGCTGCTCCGATTTCACTCGCGAACCCGGGCCTCTCTTGCGCCCGTGCTGGACAGGATAGAAACACCGGACGACTTCACCGTTGAGTTCATCTTCCGCCGTCCGTACGCGGCCCTGTTGCAGCAGCTCAACGTAGAAGAAGCCCCGATCATGCCACAGCACCTGTTCCAAACTGGCGATCCGCTGCGAAATCCCGCCAACACGGCACCGGTGGGCACCGGTCCCTACCGGTTCGTATCCTACTCCGCGGGGAGCGAAATCCGTTTTATCGCAAACAAGGAATACTTTCGCGGACAGCCCGCGATCCGGGAAGTCGTGCTCCGAATCGTCCCCAACCCGACGGTACAGGTGCTGGCATTGGAGGCCGGCGAAGTCGACTGGCTGTTCGGGGTACCCGGACCGGATCGCGCGCGGCTGCGCCAGGATAAGCGCTTCACAGTCGTGCAGACGCCCGGTTACTCCGGCGGGAGCAATTGCATAAGCACGGTTGGATTCAATCTGGACAAACCCCTCTTTCGCGACATACGGGTAAGGCGCGCGATCGCGCACTCGGTCGACCGCGATCAGGTGCTGGCGCGGGTCCTGTTCGGAGAAGGTCGCGTTGCCGATGCACCGATCTCTTCCGGGATCGCCTTCGCGCACGCAGCCGGTCTGGCTATGCCGGCGTTCGACACCGCGCGCGCCGCGAGCTTGCTCGATAATGCCGGATGGCGCCGAATGGGCAAAGCGTTCAGAACCGCGCGCGGAGTCGATGGCGTGCCGGACGGAACCGCGCTGACTATCCGGTTTACGGCGATGCCGGGACAGGCCGCTTACGGAGATCTTTTGCGAGCGCAGTTGCGCGCGGTCGGCATAGATCTCCGCGTCACAGCGCTCGAGCCCGCGGTCTTCAGCCAGTCGGTTTTCACGGCCCGCGACTTCGATACGGCGATCATTTCCTACTGCAATGGGACCGACCCCGAGATCGGCGTGCGCAGACAGTACGTGTCCGCGAGCATAGGGCCTGTGCCTTTCTCGAACACTGCGGGCTACCGAAACCAGGAGATGGACGCGCTGTTCGATAGTGCCGCGTCGGCGCTGGATGCGGGCGTGCGCACCAGCCTCTACCGCCGGATCCAGGAAATCGCGGTGCGCGACCAGCCTTACATATGGCTCGTCGAGACGCTCAACACGCGAGCGTTCAGCGCGCGGTGCACCGGATTTGGAATCTCACCACACTTCGCCGCGACTGCGCACTGCGGGAATTGAGCGGCCGATTTCTCGCCAGACGCCTGCTACAGGTAGTGCCGACCGTCCTCGGCATCGTGCTCATTGCGTTCCTGCTTATACATCTTGCTCCGGGCGATCCCGTGATGGCACTCGCGGGCGAACATGGAGACGCCGCGTACTACGAATTCATGCGCGAGCGATTCGGCCTCAACCGTTCGTTGCCCGATCAAATGCTCACATATTTCGCCAGGGTAGCATCGGGCGACCTGGGGATGTCGTACGTTCACGGCAGAAGCACCGCTTCGCTGATCATGGAACGCGCGCCCGCAACGCTCCTGCTAACGGGATCCGCGCTTCTCCTCGCCGTCATCGTGTCCATACCGCTCGGCGCCTTCGCCGCTCGACGACCCCACGGGAGCTGGGACGTCAGCATCAGCGGGGCGGTGTTGACACTCTACTCCGCTCCGGCTTTCTGGCTCGGGCAGCTGGCCATACTTGCTATCGCACTCAAGCTCGGCTGGTTACCCGTGCAGGGCATGACGACCGCTGGCGACACGCAGAGCGGCATCATGCGCGCACTCGACGTAGCGCGCCATCTTATCCTGCCGGCGATGGTGCTGGCATCCCAGGAACTCGCTGTTCTGGTTCGCCTCACAAGAAGCGGATTGATTGACGAGCTTGCTCGGGACCACATTCGCACGGCACGCGCAAAAGGTGTCACCGACGCCGCCATTCTCATCCGTCACGCGATGCCCCGCGCCCTGCTCCCGGCCGTAACGGTCATCGGGGCGCGAGTGGGCCAGCTCATCGCCGGTGCCGTCGTAATCGAGATCGTCTTCGGTTGGCCGGGAATCGGCAGGTTGCTGCTCACCTCGCTCCAGAATCGTGACACTCCTCTGTTGCTCGCCCTGTTCCTGGTTGTTTCGTTTACTGTAGTCGTCGCGAATCTCCTCACCGATCTGGTCCACGCCGCCCTTGATCCGCGAATCACGCTCCGCTGAGGTCGCGAGCGCGACCAAGCACATGGTCTTGGATTCGGCGTCGCTTCCTTCTGCCCCGGCAAGCGGGCGCATCGCGGGCGCCATCGGCCTCGTTCTCATCGGCGTAATCATTATCGCGGCACTCTTCGCACCATGGCTTGCCAGTGCTGACCCTTTCGATCTGGCCGGGCCTGCCTTGGCTGGTCCTTCGCCGAACCACATCATGGGGACCGATGCCATCGGGCGGGACCTGTTCAGCGGTGTCCTGTATGGCACGCGGACATCGCTACTGATCGCAATCACGGTCGGGGCACTCGCCAGCGCGTTCGGCGTCACGATCGGAATGATCGCCGGCTACTACGGTGGATTCGCCGATGACTTCCTAATGCGAATGACCGAGCTCTTTCAGGTACTTCCCCGTTTTTTTCTCGCCGCCGTCGCCATCGCGCTGCTCGGGCCGGGTGTAGACCGGGTGATCGTCGTACTTGCTCTGACCTCATGGCCGGTCCTGGCCCGCGTAGTACGCGCGGAGATCCTCGCCCTGAAACAACTCGACTTCGTGCTTGCGAGCGAAGCGCTCGGGGCGACGAAGTTTCACCTCTTCAAAAACGTGTTCCTGCCGCACGTGCTACCAGCGGTGCTCGTGCTCGTCGGTCTTCTCATGGGGCAAGTGCTGCTCACGGAAGCGAGTCTAGGCTTCATCGGGCTGGGCGATCCGAACGCGATGACGTGGGGAACGCTTGCCGGGCAGGCTCAGGGATTTTTTCGCGTCGCCTGGTGGCTGGCGCTGTTCCCGGGACTAGCCATCAGTGCGACCGTGCTTGGTCTCAACCTGATTGCTGATGCGCTATCGTCGAGAGTGCAGAATCCGGCGGGAATTAGCGCGACCGAGTAGTGCCGGATCTCTTCCTCATCCACGGTGCCTCGAGAATGTAGAGTCCCGAGTTCACATCACTTATCACCACATAGTCGCGCGCTGTCCCGCGCCCGCTCGAGGGGACCGAGAGCAGCGCCACGCTGACGACATACGCCTTTGCCGGGAGAACTCCCGTGGGGTCAGCGACGTCGGGCGGCACAAAAAACCCGGTTTCACTCGGCGCGCCGGCCGACAGGTCAATGACACGCGCACCGTCCGAGTTCCACGGCACGATGGCGATGCTTCCACGAACGGCCGCGCGTTGCGGCGAGAAGACGCTGAAGTCAGGTGGAGGAAAGACGCTCGAACGCGGCGTGCGGTATACACCGAGCTCGCGTGTAGCAGCAGGATCCGACACGTCCACAACGCGCAAAGCGCCCCACTCGCCGGGCGCGTCCGTCATGGTCGCCGTAACCTGCTCGCCGCCGGAACAGCGGCCCTCGACGACCGACGGACAAAGCACGACGCGCAGTGAATCCCCGTCCCCCTTGTCGATCATCATCACTGGTATAGCGACTCCGGCCGGATCGCCATCGGGCGAGAACGCTTCAGGAGAAGTTGCGGTCGTCTGAAGAACTACGACTCCGCGCGCACCCGCGGCCTGGGCGAGCTTTACCCGCTCGGCCATCGAGCACGCCGCTGCCGCGAGGCCGGGTTGCGTTGGCTGGCGGCTTCGGTCGATAAGCGCGATGCCGCCCCGCGGATCGGAGAGGTAGGGATCGGGTGGCACGTGTGGCTTGTCGGAGTGCTCCTGGGGCATGTCCGCGTGCATATCCGTCGCGGGATTCACACCGCAGCCACGCCCGACGTAGAAAAGCTCGCCTCGCACGCGTCCACCCGGTTGCCGGTAGAGCTGTGCCTTCTTCTGGGGATCGAACAAAGTGAAGACCGCCTCGCACGCAAACTTGGACCCCGCCACCGAAGGCGGGCCCTCGACCTCCAGCGTGGTAGATGGCCCGATGAAATCCGCTTCCGAGATCAGAGCGAGGTCGCGGCCCCCCACGCGAGCGGAGGCGACATAGGCGGCGCTGCCCTCGAACCGGCGGTCGGCAGGGTATTTGAACTGTCCGGCTTGGGCAGGGCTGCCGGCTGCGTCCAGATCCACAACGAACAAACCGCCATCGTAAAACGCCAGCAAGCCACGGTTTCCACCGAGCGCGAAGCCCGCGCCGTGGCCGGCGCTGAAAGGCCGGCAGCCGTTGGTGGAAAAGATCGGCATGCCGGGAGGCGGAAAGGCTCCGACCTGCACTGGCCTGCGCGGGTCCGTGACATCTACGACGCGCAGGTCTCCGGATGGAAGCTTGCCCGCAGAGGCGCCCGGTTCGAGGGAGAAGGAAAGAACGCGGCCATCGGATCGCTGAACGAGGGAAACCGAATGCTGCGAGGATGCGCAGCGTACCGCGCTCTTCGCTGGCGGGGGGCCGCACGCCGGGATGCTGTCAGCATGCGGCACATCCGCGTCCGACTGGTAGCGACCGAGAAAGACAGGCGCGGACGGACGCGTCACGTCGTAGTAAGCGACGCCCCGTTCAACCGTCGAGCCCCCGGCGCCGCACGTCTGCAGCGCGACCGCCAGTAGATCGCCCGTAAACGTCGCGGTCCGGACGCGTTGCGCTGCCACGCCGTGCGCCGCAACGCCAGCTGGTACAGGAATGGCTCCAACGACTACAGGAGCCCGCGGCCGCGACAGATCAACCAGCTTGACCGCGACAGCCGGGCAAGGATACGGATTGTACAGATGCGCGTGCACGCCGGCCGCGGGCATCATCCCCGCGCCCACTATCGCGGTGGTTCCGACAACAGCGACGTCTCCGTTGAGCCCCGCTCCACCGAGCGTCGTCCGGCCCACCAGGCGCAGGGCCTGAGCGTGCGCGCCCGGGGTCATGCCAACGACGCATGCAAGACCAAACAGCCACCAGTGTGCGCCGCGCGCCGTAAGGATTTTACGCAGTGGTTTCAAGAGTTGCCGCGAGCCGTTCGATCGCCTGCACCGCAGGGGAGCGGGGATCGTAATCGATAGGAGTCTTACCGGCTCTTTCGGCGTCGAGCAAAGTGGCGTCAAAAGGGATCTCCCCCGCCAGTTGAAGCGAATGAGCCGCACAGAATTCCGAGATCGCCTTGCGGTCACCGTCATCCCGCACCTTGTTGGCGACAGCGAGCACTCCACCAATGCCCAGCTCGGACGCGAGCGCGGCTACCCGTCGCGCGGTTTCCATCGAGCGATAGTAGGGCTCGATCGTCGCGACGAATTTCGAAAGATGCTTGCCCGTTCCGCGCGATATGTGCTCCAGCCCCGCTTCCATATCGACGATGATGTCTCCACCATCATCACCCCTGCTCACGATCTCACCGATTAAGCCGCGGACCGCGGCGTGGGCGCTGCACAGTCAACCAGCGCCGCCGTGATTCACCTTGCCCATCACGAGCAGACGAATTCCGTCGGGTCCGGGCGCGGAATAGTTGGATATGATGTCGTCCGAATTCGCGGTGAAGACCGTTTTCGTCGTGCCGTCTTCCTGTTGTTGCCGCTCCATCATATTGCGCGGTAGCTCCATCATCGCCTGCGCCGTGGCCGGTGGAATGCCCAGCGTCACCGCCAGGTTCGGCGTGGTATCGGCATCGATCGCCAGCACTCGCCGACCTTGCCGAGCCAGAATCCGGGCGAGCGTGCCGGAGATTGTCGTTTTACCGGTACCACCTTTTCCCGCGATCGCTATACGCATCAGTGCTTGTGACCTCCGGTTGCGCGCGCGGCAGCGTGGCATTCCGCGGCGCCGGCGGGATTATCGTGGCAGTCGCAGCCGGGGTCGTTGCATTCGCCATGACCCTGGCCAAGCATATCCGAAAATTCGTCAGCGAATCGCCGGGCCCCTTCGCCTTTGCCGCTCTCGGTCAAAAGGTACTCCGCGGGGTCGCCCGCCGCTTCGACTACGAGGCCTCGGCGCACGAGATCGGCGAGTGTAGCGCGCACGATCTCCTCGGGCTGGGCCAGGAACCGTGTCATGGCGGGAAGCGTGGCGCTCGCGCCGAGCCCCTCGCCTTCGAACCAGAACAGGAGTTCGAGCATCTCGTCCCGGCGCGCAATTTCACCTCCCGCTTCGTCAGTCATTGACAGATCACTCCGTAAATTCCGGGGATGCGTGTTGTCCGGACGTATTTCCCGTTGTCACGGACATGATATCGGATAGCTCGCCTGCTAGAAGATGATGGATCCGGCGGATCGCCACGCCAACGGCCGCGCGCACGGGCGGCGTCAGCTCGCCGGTGAGGTCGCAGGTCATCTCATCCACTTGCATGGGCTCGCAGCCGACCAGAACGACTTTCGTCGGAAGCACTCCGAGCGCCTTCGCAACAGACAGGGCGTGCGACGGGATTGCGACATGCATGTCAACGCGCTGCACGGCTTCGACCGAGTCAACCTCGAGAACGTACACGGTTCCGGGCACTCCCCCCCGGGTCATCGCGTCCGCGATGATCAACAGATCGCACGGCGTCAGCAGCTCCTGGGCGAGCCGGATACCGGCTGTGCCGACCTCCATCAGCTCCACGCCCGGCCGCGCGACCCCTGCATCGCCGAGACGGCGCACGACCTCGACGCCGAATCCGTCGTCGCCGCGAAGTATGTTGCCAAAGCCTGCTATGAGCGTGCGACCCACTCAGCCACCCTCGCCGGAGCTCGCGTTATTCGCCGGTCCTTCGCGCGGCATCGGCTCGACTCCCACCGCGACCTCGACCATTCCGTTCTCGACCCTTACCGGATACACGCGGATGCGGTCGCCGCCCGACGAATCGTCCCGCGCGCCTGAGCGAAGGTCGTAGCGGCACCCGTGCCAGCTACAGACGAGGACCGTGTCAGACAGCGCGCTGTACGACAGCGGCAGCGGAGCATCCCCGCATCGATCTCTGACGGCGTAGAACTCGCCGCCAATGTTGGCGATCAGGATGGGCTCGCTACCGGCTTCGATCGCCCTCGTCTCTCCGGGCTCGAGCTCGCTGGCCGGGAATGCAGGGTGATACACCGGCCGATTAGCGCGCCGGAGTCCACCCAGCGCGACCAGCTCGGATACCTTGGGCGCGGCTCGCCGCTCCCCAATGGTCAGGATTTGAAACCCCACCAGACATTCCCTCAGCGCCGCCTCGATGTCGCGCCGCACCGCTTCCACCGGCAGCGAGGTTCCATCCGCGAAATGCAGCTTCACGAACACTTCGCTGCCGACGACCTCCAGCAGCTCGACGTCCACCCCGTGCGAGTGCAGATGGCCGCGCACGGCGTCGAGCGCTTCCTCCGTGTTGATGCGCCGGTCGACCGCCAGCAGATCGTAGGACATGAAGAGCATGCGGATGGCGGCGTCACCCGTGAGGCGATCCATGAACTGTTCGCCACCAATGCCGACGATCGCGGTGAACAGGTGCGAGAGCGCCGTGCGGTGAACGGCGTCGATGCCACGCAGCAGCTCCCCGACCTGTTCCCCGACGACGGGGTCCGCATGCGCCTCGAGCGACTCGATAAGGCGGGAGATCTCATCGAGGACATCCTCCTGCCGGAGCATGATTCCCTCTTCGGCTTGACCTTCCGTCATCCGAAGCGCATTACCGGAACAGCGGTCAGCGCGAGAGAGCGGCTCGGTAATCCTGCGACAAACTTGTCGTCGGTGGCGCCGGACCAAACCAGGTCGCAGATCTTCTCGAACGCCGAACTCACTCCGGGGCTGAACGAAGCGCCGAATTCGTGCGTCTCCGGCTCGACCTCGACGACGACGACTTCGTCGGGCAACGCTCCGAAGTACCTGGCGATCACGAGAGTGTTGTCCATCGCGATGATACCTGTGACCGCGTCGGTTACCGCGCGCTGCACCTCCTCATCCACGGGCATCACCCCGTTCCAGCGGTAGCACTCGGCCGTGCCCGGCGATCTGTCCCCGCGCTTCACCGCGGAGACTACGACGATGCGACCAAAGCGGTCGTCCGGCGGCTCATCACCGAGGCGTTGAATGATGGCGATGGGGTTGTAGCTCAGATCCTCGACGACGACGTTCGGCGGGGCCTCCCGCTCCGATAGCCGCTCCTGGACCTCTATTCCAATCGAATAGTCGCACAGATCGGGGTAGCCGATCCCACCCACGATTACTCGCACGAGCTACGCCTTCATTCGTCCAGGCCGCACGCGCACGTATTGACCTCGCGTGTGATCAGGCCACCCTCGGATTGTATGTGCGTAGTGCATGGCATGCAGGGGTCGAAGCTCCGGATCGCGCGGAGAACGTCCAGCCCGCGGAACTTCGTCGGATCGGTCGTTTCTTCCAGGAGAGGAGTGTTCAGGACCGCCTCTTCGTATGGTCCGGGCTGCCCCCAGCGATCGGTCGGGGACGCGTTCCACGTGGACGGCGTGACGATCTGGTAGTTGGCAACCGCGCCGCGGTCCAGCGTCAGGTGGTGAGTCAGGTAACCCCGGCCGGCGCCCCAGAATCCAACGCCCTGCTGCGTACCTCGCTTTGGGATGTGGAACTTGGTGCTGGTCGTCGTATCACCGTCCTTAAGTCGCTCCATTATCGAGCGCCATTGCTCGAACGCTATCAGCGTGGTGAACGCCATGCAGTACGCTCGTCCGCGATTACGCTCGAAGGCATTCCAGACATCGGGCACGTGCCACTCGAGTTCGGTCTCCGGCAGCGCGCCGGAGGGCACGCGCATCTTGAGCGAGTGTCCGGTGGACTCCATGAACGGGCTCTCGGGCATCGTCTTCGCGACCGCCGTATTCCATAACCGCGCGTAACATCCGGCTTCCATTCCCTGCCGATCCCAGCGCGGGGTCGTATCCCACGTGTATTTCTCCTTCCAGTTCTGCCCCTGCGGCCGGGGTCTCGTGACCTTGTTCCAGGGGTGGTAGGGCGAGAGTGGATTGCCACTGGGATCGGTTGGGAAATGCGGCTTCTGCCCTTCTCCCGTCCAGTCTTCGTAATACGAATGTTCGACGAACTCCTCGAGACCCATGTTGATCTTCTTGAGGTCCGTCGTGACCAGTTTGCCTTCGACGATGGCGCCCGGCGTAGCCCAGCGCCTGTTGCCCCAGTCGTCCGCGCTCTCGTACGTGGCATCGTACGCGTCCGGGTGATCGAAGATGCCGGTGTCGATCATGTTCGCGCGCCTGGCTCCAACCTTCTTGTATTCGGGATTCGCCTCGTAGAAGAACTCGGTCAGGTCGTCCCAGATGAGCGCCAGTTTTTTGGAGTAGTCGAAAAACTGCGACAGCCGAAGGAACATCTCGTTCATGACCGTGAGATTGATCGTCGAGCTCATGCCTCCCGGGACGATCGTCTGCGGATGCGGGTATTTGCCGCAAATCATCACGTACGCCTCACGGGCTACGCGCGTCATGTGCAGCGCTTCGACGTACAGCTTGCCCGTCAACGGATTCAAATCCACCATGAGATCGGCAATCGTCCGGTATCCGTGGATGGCCGTGAAGCGAGCCTCCGTCTTCTTCGCGCGCGCGTACAGCGACGGGTTGGTAGGCTCCACGATCAACTGCGAGTAGTCGGGACCGGCGAGCAGATGCAGGTGGAGCGGATGGTCGTACAGAAACTCGAGCGCGAGCGCGAGGTTGCGGACAAGAATTCCCTGCGGGGGCGGGCAGCACCCTATCGCCATCTCGATCGCAAGCGCGGAGCAGGTCGAGTGGACACCACCACAGACGCCACAGGCCCGACTGGTGATGAAAATGGCATCCCGCGGGTCGCGGCCAACCATGATGACCTCGTATCCGCGAAAGAGCGTCGCCACCGACCGCGCCTCGAGAATTTTTCGCTGCTCAAAATCGGCAACCGTGTGAAACGCGAGCGCACCAGCCACGCGCGTGACCGGATCGAAGTCCAGCGCCTTGATGTGGCCGTTTCGCTTGAGCAGCTCCTCGATCTTGTCTGACGTTAGCTGTCGCGGACCCTCTGGCGCGGTCGCAGTAGCGGTCGCGTACGGATCGCCGACTCCATCGCGCAGGAACGGCTTGCCGGCGGAGTCAAACTCTACGGGCAGATTTTTGAAGCACATGGTTAGGGCCTGGCTCTCAGGTGAGCTTGAATACGGTTGCAGCGCGGCCCAGATGGCCGTCGGCCGCGCGGAGACCTCCCAGCAAAGCCGTCAGCGCTCCGTTGATTGTCATGAGTTTTTCCGGGAGTGGCTGTGTATGCCCGGCGACCGCTTCCAGTCCGTCCGCGATCGCGGCTACGCTCTTGCGCGCGGACAGCAGGGCCCCGGCAATCGCGATGAGAAAGCCCGCGAGAGCCAGAACAACGAGCGCGACCGTGACAAGGGTAAGAATCAGCAGCATGACTGGTTCCTCATTCGGCCCTCTGCGCGAGAACGTTGGCGACCGTGTCGAGCTTCCCGGCGACACTGCCCGCCGTGCCGAGGATCTGCCCGGCGACTTCGATAGTGGTGTCCAACGCCACGATATTGGTGGTATTACCCGCGATTCCCGCGGCCGCCTGCAGAGCGTCAGCGGCGTAGCCCTTAATGGACCGCGCCACCCGGTATGCGCGATGTAGGTAGTAAACCGCCAGAGGTGCAAAAAACACCAGCGTAACGATGAGACCGATCCACCAGATGGTGTAGACGGCCTGCGGAATCAATGCTCCGGAATCCGTCATCGTGCCCCCTGCGCCGAAACCGCCGTGATGACGCCGTCGAGGTTCGAATCGATAGCCGCCAGTCCGTCACGGACGGCAGTGAGCCCGCCGTTGAGCTTGATCACCTCGGGCGCCAGGCCGCCGGTCTGGACTTCGATCGCTCTAACGCCCAGCCGAATCTTGGACAGGTAGCTCGCCGGAAGGCCATAGCCGGCCCTTTTCATCCCTCCGATTCGCTCGAGCTCGACAGAGATGAAATGCAGAAAGACCACCAGAGCGATGAACAACGCCGCCGCCGCGACGAGTGAGATGAGCGCCAGCAATGTCATGGTACTCATCGCAGCCACGGTGGTCCGAGAACGCACGCCGGACATCCGGGACACTCTTCAGCGTGCGCCTTCACGCCGGCCGTCGCGTGGACCACGCCGACGGCTGATCCCAGGATCTTTCCCGCCACGAGGTTCGTTTTTTTCAGAAGAGCGATGTGGATCGTGTTGTTGGCGATGCGCTGCCCAACGTTCCATATGGCGGAGACTCCGCCGGTAATGTCGCGCGCAGTCTGGAGGATCAGCGTGAGCAGGATCGCGACGACAATCAGCACGACCGTAAATACGCCCAGCGTAATCGTCCAGATCGTCTGCACGGTTTCCGCGGTGACTTCAGACATTGGACATTCCCCCCGCGGCTCCGGCGTGGCTCTCCAGAGCCTCGACGAGCTTGCCGCCCTTGGCCTCGATGCTCTGAACCGTCTCCAGGATCTGGCCCGCCACTTCGTTCGTGGTCTCGAGCGCCCATATAGGCATGGTGCTCTCACGGATCCTTTCCGCCGCGGCGAGCGCGCGTCTCGCATGCGCGAGAATGCTGCGCGCCGTAAGCCAGATGGTGACCAGGAGCGCCGCTGCAATAAGGATCACCAGCGTAGCCACCCCCATCCACAGCCACCATGCGCTCCACAGCTCAGTGTCTGTCATCGGTGTCCTCCCTGGCCGAGCTCTTGTCGAGATAGTCGCTGCGAGTGCCTGGGCGATCGACTCCCCAGAACCGGTCTTCCGTGCCGGGCGGACGGCCCGGAACTTTCGCGCCCCAGAACTGCCATTTCTTGTAGAAGAACTCCATCATCGTGAGCGACGGCGCCATACTGGGGACGTTGGCCCATCCACTCGGCACGTGCTCGAGCTTATCCCAGCGGACTTCGCTGTTACCGTTGCGGTTACTGAGCCGTCTAAGACGCCGGATCACGGCGCCGACGCTTTTGGACATCGTCGTCGAGATAAGGCCGCCGGGCGGTTCCTTGTAGAACGGCGAGAACTTGTCGGGAAAGCCGGGCATGGTGCACGCAATGCAGACCCCGCCCACGTCCATGCAGCCACCGATGTGGTTGATCGCCCCGCGCTTGACGATGTTGCAGTCCACGACCGGTCCCCAGCATCCGAGCGGTTCCAGGCATTCCGGGTCGCCGTAATTTTTGGCGAAGATGCCTTCCTCGTAATAGCCGGCGCGCGTGCACCCCCGGTGTACGGTCTCGCCAAAAAGCCAGGCCGGGCGGCCGATCTCGTCGAACGGAGGGAGTGGTCCGAGACCCTGCAGAAAGAGCAGAACGGCGAACACGGTCTCCGTGAAATTGTCGCCCTGCGGCGCGCATCCAGGGATGTTGATGACGGGCAGGCCGAACGCGCTGCGATAATCCTTACCCAGGAAATCCATCAGACTCATCGAGCCGGTCGGGTTGCCTTCGGCCGCGGGGACTCCTCCCCACGTGGCGCAGGTGCCGATCGCGATCGTCGCCGCGGCGCCGGGAGCGAGCCGGGAGAGCCACGTGGCCGTCGCCACCGGACTACCCTCCTCGGCCCCTTCGAGCACCTGGCTGCCCATGGCCGAGAAGTAGCCGCCGGTGCGGGCGGCAATGCGCTCGTCGGCGATCGAGCCCTCAGCCACAATTACATAAGGATCTTCCAGCTTCCCTTCCCACGCATCCTTCAGCGGCTGGATGAACTCCTCACCCGCTTCGACCGAGAGGACGGTGTGGTGGAGGATGACCTGCGGCATCGTTGGCACCGTGCCAAGCAGCAACCCTTCGATCCCCGGATTCGTCGCGCCGGCGACGGCGACCGTACACCCGTCGCAGCTCATCCCGGCGATCCAGAAAACATGAACGGTCTTGATCGGACCCAGGGGCAGTCGCTCGGGTCGCGGGCGTGGCTCGGTAGCGGGGATGGAGGGTTCCTGTATCGTTTCCGCCTCGACCGCTGTAGCCATGAAGGCTCCTGTGCGAGCTGAGAAGTGTGTCATCGGCTTGCATCCGACCTGGTGCTTGCCGCTGCCCGACCTCAGCGAAATTGGTGCCGTTGGGTCCCGCACCCGCACCCAACATATAGCATCAGTGTTGTCGGGCGGAAAGACCACCCCTTACAGGCGGCGTTCCCCTGGTCCGGGCAGGCAAACGGCTGTTGACACTCGTCTTGCCCGCACCATGATTCATGTTTGGCAGTTGGGCGTTCTGGCGTAGGAGGCCACATGTGTCTTGCAATTCCGGGTCAAATCGTCGAGCTCCCTGCCGATCAGCCGCATCTCGCGGTGGTCGAAGTCTCGGGGGTGCGCCGAAGAGTCAACATCGACCTGGTGCGGCAGGACGGCCCGCTCTCGATCTCCGACTGGGTCCTCATCCACGTCGGCTTCGCGATGAGCAAAATCAGCGCCGATCACGCGGATGAACAAATGCGGCTACTCACGATGCTGGGCGAGGCCGACCAGGCAAAGCAGGAGCTGGAGGGCTACCAATTCAGCTAGACGCGAGCGAGATACTCCCATGAAGTACGTCGACGAATTCCGTGATGCCCAGCTGATCCGGCAAGCCGCGGCGGAAATTCGCAAGTTGGCCAGACGGGACCGGCAGTACCGGCTAATGGAGGTCTGCGGCGGTCACACGCACGCCATCTACCGGTTTGCGCTGGCGGACCTTCTACCGGACAACATCGAGCTCGTGCATGGGCCGGGCTGTCCCGTGTGCGTGCTGCCCATGGGGCGAGTTGATGACGGGCTATCGCTCACTGCCGATCCCAAAGTCATCCTGACCGCGTTCGGCGACATGATGCGCGTGCCGGGAAGGAGCGGTAGCCCGCTCGAGCACAAAGCCCGTGGCGCCGACATCAGGATGGTGTATTCGCCGCTCGATGCGTTGAAGCTCGCACAAAAGAATCCCGATCGGGAAGTGGTTTTCTTCGCCATCGGCTTCGAGACTACCGCGCCCTCCACCGCTCTGACGCTGCGCCAGGCGCGCGCGCTCGGGGTGCGAAATTTTTCCGTCTTCTGCAATCACGTCACGATCATTCCCGCGATTCGGGCAATCCTTGACTCACCGGACATGCGGGTCCAGGCCTTCATCGGGCCGGGCCATGTCTCGACGGTGATCGGATGCCGCCCGTATGAATTCATCTGCCGCGATTACGGCAAACCGCTCGTGACGTCCGGCTTCGAGCCTCTCGACGTGCTTCAATCCATCGTCATGATCCTCCGCCAGCTGGAAGCGGGAACGGCAAAGGTCGAGAATCAGTACGCCCGTGTCGTCCCCTGGGAAGGAAATCTTCCGGCGCTCAAGGCGATGGCGGAGGTGTTCGAGTTGCGCTCCTACTTCGAGTGGCGGGGGCTCGGATTTATTTCCCAGTCCGCACTCAAGCTCAAAGACACGTATGCGGAGTGGGATGCGGAACGTCGTTTCAGCATGCCCGGCATACGGGTGACGGACCCGAAGGCGGCGCAGTGCGGCGAGGTTCTCAAGGGCGTATTGAAGCCGCATCAATGCAAGCTGTTCGGAAGACAGTGCACCCCCGAACAGCCGGTCGGTGCCCTCATGGTGTCATCGGAAGGAGCCTGCGCGGCATACTATAACTACGCCCTCCGGACGACTTCCGCCGCCACTGTCTAGCCGGTTGTCTCGTGACGGATAACGGACACAAGATTCGGTTTCGCGATGCGCAGATCGAAATGGCGCATGGCGCGGGCGGCAAGGCGAGCCGCAGGCTGATCGAAGGCCTCATCGCGCCCGCACTTGGTGGGCCGCTTCTGGATGTGCTGGGGGACGCCGCACTCCTCGAGATCGGGGGATCCCGCCTGGCTTTTACGGCAGACAGCTATGTAGTGCGCCCGCTGCGATTTCCCGGGGGATCGATCGGCGACCTCGCCGTGAACGGGACCGTAAACGATCTCGCGGTTTCGGGCGCAAGGCCTGTAGCGCTTGTCGTGACGCTGATCCTCGAGGCGGGCCTTTCCACGGAGGTACTCGAGATGGAGCTGCGCGCCATCGCGTCGGCCGCGCACAATGCCGGGGTCACCGTCGTTGGCGGCGACACCAAGGTGGTCGAGCACGGAATGGCCGATGGCATGTACGTCACGACAGCCGGAATCGGACTGGTGGATTCGCGTCTGACGTGCTCGCCCGCTTCCGTGCGCGCGGGTGACAAGATTCTGGTTTCGGGTCCGATCGGTGATCACGGGATCACCATTCTCCTGGCGCGCGGAGAAATAGATCTCGAAGCGAGCCTGTGCTCGGACACCAGGTCAGTGCTGCCGATGATCGACGCGATGATCGGTGCCGCGGGCGCGGGCATCCGGTGGATGCGCGACCCCACCCGCGGAGGAATCGCGAGCGCGCTCAATGAGCTCGCGCGCGATGCGCGCGTCGCGATCGCTATCTCCGAAGAAGCCGTCCCGGTGCGCGAACAGGTAAGAGGTGCGTGCGAGCTTCTGGGATTGGAGCCGATGCACATAGCCTGCGAGGGTCAATTCCTCGCCGTCGTAGCTGCCGAGCACGCGGACCGCGCTCTGGCTGCGGTTCGCGGCGCTCCCGGCGGCGAGGAAGCGGCGATCATCGGAGAGGTCCGCGCTGATCCGGCGAGTACGGTGCTTTCCTTCTCGGCGTACGGTGGCACCCGGGTGGTAGACATGCTCGTCGGCGACCCGCTCCCGCGAATCTGCTGACGTGACCGATGGCGTGCTCGGC
>JACDCY010000028.1 GCA_013817305.1 Gemmatimonadaceae bacterium
CGAGCACATCGTCGCCGTCCGGGCCCGACATGACCTTGGGTCGCTTCTCAATCGCGCCAACCCCGAGGATGGCCACCTGTGGCTGGTTGATGATCGGAGTTCCCATCAGCGAGCCGAACACTCCCGGATTCGTGATGGTAAACGTCCCGTCTTGAACTTCGTCAGGCGACAGGCGCTTCGCCCGGGCTCGCGCGGCGAGATCGTTGAGCGCGCGGGTGAGACCGGCCAGCGAAAGATTATCCGCCTGTTTGATGACCGGGACGATGAGACCCCAATCGAGCGCGACGGCAATCGCAATGTTGTACTGCTTGCGGTAAATGATGTTGTTGCCGGACACCGACGCGTTCATGACCGGAAACTTCTTCAACCCGTCGATCGCGCTCGCGATGATGAACGGCAGATAGGTGAGGTTCTGTCCTGTCGCGGCGTGAAACTCCGCTTTCTTTTTCGCGCGAATCTTCGACACGCGCGTGAGATCGATTTCCATGAACGACGTCACGTGCGCCGACGTGCGTCGCGACACGCCCATGTGGTCGCTGATCAGCGCGCGCATCTTGGACATCGGCTCGACTACGTCGCCGGGCCAGGCGGACGCTGCCGGCCCGTGCGCGCCAGCCGGGGGTGAGTGCGCCGCCATCGCCCCGGCCGGCGGGCCCGACTCGATGAAGCCGAGTATGTCCTTCTTGGTGACGCGGCCGGCTATGCCGGTGCCGCGTCCGCGCATCGATGCCAGGTCGAGGCCGTGCTCCGCCGCGATCTTGCGGACCAGCGGCGACGACCGCGTCTGGACCCGGTCCTCGAACGAGGAACCGTTCCCGCCCGACGCGGCGACGGGCGCGGACGGCGACTGCGCCTGCGGGGGCTTGGTCGCCGGCGCAGCGACGGCGGCAGGCTGCGCGCCCGCAGCGGCGGCCACAGCCGGCGCTGGATCCGCCGAAGGAGCGCTCACGGCGGCGCCCTTTTCGGTCTCGATCCTTGCAACCACCGTCTGCACCGCCACCGTCTCGCCTTCCTTGACGAGTATCTCCGCCATCACGCCGGCCACGGGCGCAGGAATCTCCGCGTCGACCTTATCCGTGGAGATCTCGAATATCGGCTCGTCACGCTTGATCTCGTCGCCGGCTTTCTTGAGCCAGCGCGAGAGCGTGCCTTCAGCGATCGATTCGCCCATCTGCGGCATGATTACGTCAACTCGTGCCAATTCATCAACCTCGCTTAGAGTCCAGGCCCGTCTTCGGGACCACGCTTGCCGCGCAACTTCCAGATCACCAACGCCGGCAGAGTCACCATCCCGATCAATGCTCCGGCCAGCATGAACAGATGCCAATCACAAGCCGGGAGGCCGTTGGTCGGCTCGCAGCCGCGCGCCCATCCCGCAATCTTCGCAATCAGCACGGCGATCATCCCGCCGCTGAAGAATCCACCGATCGTCGTCACGCATCCGACGCCAAGGTACCGCTCGAACCGGAACTCGTCGCGCTCGCTCCCGGCGCCCATCAATAGGCGGCCAACCGCCTAATCCCCCTTACAATATCCGCCGTTTGCGGGAGAACATAGTCCTCCAGCGACGGGGCGTACGGCAGGGGCACATCGGCGGCCGTAATTCGCAGGACAGGCGCATCCAGCCACTCGAAGGCCAGCTCGTTGATCCTGGCGGTTATCTCGCCCGCTATCCCCCCGGTTCGCGTGTCTTCGTGCACCACCAGAACCCGGTTGGTCTTCTTTACCGTCGCTACGATCGCGTCGTCGTCCAGCGGGAGCAGCGTCCGGAGATCGACCACTTCCACTGACAGTCCGTCTTCCTTCTCGCACTGCTCGGCGGCCTCCAGCACCTTCCAGAGCGTCGCTGCGTAGCTGATCACGGACACGTCCGCGCCTTCGCGCGCGATCCGCGCTTTTCCGATCGGAACCAGGTGGTCGCCCTCCGCGAGCTCCTCCTTGATCCGGCGATACAGATACTTGTGCTCGAAGAACAACACGCAGTCGTCGTCCCGGATCGCCGACTTGAGCAGCCCCTTCGCGTCGCTCACCGTCGCCGGATAGACGATCTTCAACCCGGGCGTGTGGAGAAAGGCAGCCTCCGGATTCTGTGAATGGAACGGCCCGCCGCGCACGTACCCGCCGCTCGGACCGCGCACGACCATAGGACATGGAAGCATCGCGCGGTAACGGGCGGTCGCGACGTAGTTCGTGAGCATGTCGTAGCCGCACGAGATGAAGTCGATGAACTGCATTTCGCACACCGGCCGCATTCCCATATGCGCGGCGCCCGCCGCGGCGCCGACGATCGCAGCCTCGGACACGGGCGTGTCGATCACCCGCTCTTCCCCGAATTTCGAGAGGAGCCCTTCGGTGACCTTGAACGCCCCGCCGTAGGCGCCGATGTCCTCACCGAGGCAGAAGACGTTTTCGTCGCGCTCCATCTCCTCGAACAAAGCCTGGCGGATGCCCTCGAGATAGGTGATCTCAGGCATCTTCGGTCGCTTTTACCGTCTCAGGATCGTGCGTGCCCCACGACGCGGGCCGCTCGTGTTTCTCCACTGCGCTCCGAACGCCTTCCCGGAACCACAGCGGCTCCAGAGTAGGCGGATCGGCGTAAATGCCGATCAGCGCGTCGTCCGACTCGGGCACAGGTGAGCGCTCGGCTTCATCGGTCGCGAGATCGATCTCCTGCACCACGCGCGCGTCGATCTGCTCGAGCGCGGACGCGGCGATCCCCTCGATGCCGGTCAACCAGCCCACGTAGCGCGTAAGCGGGTCGTTCTCGCTCTCCCACCGCTCGATCTCCCCCTCGGGCACGTAAGACTGATTGTCGTGCTCGGCGTGCCCCTTTCTCCGATACGTGACCAGCTCGACGAGCGATACGCCTTCGCCGCGACGCGCCCGGTCGACCGCGCGGCGGGTCGCTTCGTATACTGCGATCACATCATTGCCATCCACACGCTCGCCAGGAATGCCGTAACCGCTCGCCTTGTCCTTCAGCTCGGCGGCGGCCGTCTGCCGGGATATGGGCGTGGAGTACGCGTAGCCGTTGTTCTCGACGATCACCACGAGCGGGCATCGCTGAACGGCAGCGAGGTTGATCCCCTCGTGAAACGACCCAGTCGACGTGGCGCCGTCGCCCACGTATACGAGACCGACACGGTCTTGCTTCCGGATCTTGAATGACAGCGTGACGCCCGCCATCACCGGCACCATGTCGCCCAGATGCGATATCTGTCCGATGAAGCCACGCTCCGGGCTTCCGAAATGAATGTTGAGCTCGCGGCCGCGCGTCGGCGAATCGCCCTTGGCCATGTACTGCCGCAGGATCTCGAGGGGAGTCGCGCCCTGCACCAGCATCGAGCCCAGATTCCTGATCAGCGGAGAAAGCACGTCGCCCTTGCTGCGGTCGAGCGCATATGCGCTGCCGACAGCGTCGGCCTCCTGCCCGAGCGACCGGAACAGCCCTCCCACAACCTTGGTTTGCCGGTAGAGATTGACGAGCCGCTCCTCGAGGGAGCGCGTCAGCCGCATGTAGTAATACAGATCGAGCTTCTGCTCGCGTGTGAGCGCTGCCCCGGGTCCGGGCTCGGCCCGCAATTGACCGGCGGGAGCCTTGCCGGCGCGGGAGCCCGTAGGAGCGCGGGTCGCCATCAGTACGCGGCGCGCAGCCTGTGCCTGGGGTCGGCCTTGCTGCGCAGCTCGACGAAGAAGCGCTTGACGTTGCGGTCGAGGCGGCTCTCACCCGTCTGGTCGGTGGATACCTCGACGAACGTGTAGTGCCCGCCTTCCTTCTCGACCTTGAGGCGCAGGCTTCCGAGCTTGCCGACGTACGATCTCGCCCGGTGCGAATTCACGGTGCGCTCCAACGTAAGCCGCGCAAAGAAATCGTCCGCGCCCGCGAGAACCTCGTCGGACGAGAGCTGGGTTCTATAAAAATGGCGCATGAACTCTCCTCAGAATCCGGGCTCAGTCGACGGAACCACAGACTGAATCCAATCCGCGCGCTCGAGACGCGCGGTCGAATCCCTTCTGAACTGCACCGCGATAGCCCAGTCGCCGGAGATCACATAATACAGGCGCGCGTAGTACGTGCCGATCTCCTTCCCTTTCGCGAGCCCGTCGTCAGTGTTCGCGCCGTCCCGACTCGTCGCGAATATCCGGCCCTCTCCCTGCTCGACCGGTTGCTTGGTCTTCCGGTCCAGCACGACCAGCTTATACACGGCGGGCTTCAGCGCCTCGGGCGGCATGGGTTCCACGGAGATGCGGTACGCGAAATTATCCGTCCACTGGCGAACGTCGGTATTCGGCGTGGTGGGTCCGCAAGCCATCACCGTGACCAGGGCGCAGCCCGCGACGATCCGCTGTCTCACGTGTAGTACTCCAGGCCGAGATGCGTGATCTGCTCTTCGCCCATGAGATGCCGCATCGTGTTCTTGAGTTTGGTCTGCTGGATGAACAGGTCGTGCTCCGGCTGCAGGCCGGCGGCGGCCATGGGGCTCTTGTAGTAAAAGGACAACCACTCCTGAATCCCCTTCATCCCGGCCCGGCTCGCGAAGTCGGAGAGCAGCGCGAGATCGAGAACGAGCGGCGCGGCGAGAATCGAATCTCTACAGAGGAAGTTGATCTTGATCTGCATCGGGTAGTTCATCCACCCGAAGATGTCGATGTTGTCCCAGCCTTCCTTGTTGTCGCCGCGCGGAGGGTAGTAGTTGATCCGCACGACGTGCGCGAAATCCTTGTAAAGGTCGGGATAAACCTCGGGCTGCAGGATCGTATGCAGGACGCTCAGCTTGGACTCTTCCTTCGTCTTGAAAGACGCAGGATCGTCCAGCACTTCGCCGTCGCGGTTGCCCAGAATGTTGGTCGAGTACCAACCCGCGAGTCCCAACATTCTCGCCTTGAGCGCGGGAGCCAGCACCGTCTTGAGCCAGGTCTGCCCGGTCTTGAAATCCTTGCCGGACACCGGGACGCCCTTCTGCTGCGCGAGATCGATCAAAGCCAGCGTGTCGACACAGAGATTGGGAGCTCCGTTCGCGAAAGGAACTCCCTCCATGATCGCAGCCCACGCATACAACATCGATGGAGCGATCGCGTCGTCGTTCCGCTCCATCGCCCGCTCGAACTGTTCGATGGTCGCGTGCTGCGGACCGGGTGTGATGAAGATCTCCGTAGACGCGCACCAGACCACGACTGCCCGGTCGAGATCATTCCGGGAAATGAAATCGCGGATGTCCTTCCGGATCTGCTCCGCCAGATCGCGCTTGGTCGTTCCGGTCTTGAGATTCGTTCCCTGGATTCTGGCAACGTACTTCGTCTCGAAGGCGGCGGGCATCGGCTTTATCGCCGCGAGAAAGTCCGCGACCGGCGCCAGATCGCGCTCGTCGAGCACTCCCGCCTTCCTCGCCGCCGTCAGTGCGTCGTCCGGGATCGGATCCCACGCGCCAAAAACGAGGTCGTCCAGCTCCGCCAACGGCACGAAATCCTTGATCAACGGTGCTCGGCCTTCGGTCCGCTTGCCGAGCCGGATCGTCGCCATCTGCGTGAGCGATCCTATCGGGCGGGAATGCCCGCGACGGACGCTCTCGACGCCGGCCATAAAGGTGGTCGAGACGGCGCCCAGCCCGACGGTCAGAACGCCGAGCTTCCCGGCGGCGGCCTTCACGCCGCCCCGGGCATTGCCGGAAGAAGAATCAGACACGCGTGGCCATGTCAGGAATGTGCGCGCCGCGACGCCTGCTGTCCCACCGGCGCCGAAGCGTCGCCGACTACCCGTATCCGCGGAATCGCTTCGGTGGTCGTCAGCCGGCGCACGAATAGAATTCTTTGGATCGCCGAGATCCACCCCGTGACAGCGAGGAGGACGACAATGCCGGCGAGCACCCGCCCTTCGAGGGCGAGCCCGAACAACGCCTGCGGCGCAGCCAACAGGACGAAGCGCTCGGGACGCTGGAGGAACCCGACCTTGGCGTCGAGGCCGAGGGCTTCCGCGCGTGCCCGGGTGTACGAGATGACGAACGTCCCGACCATGCCCACCAGGCACACGATCATTAGCGGCACGCTCGCGAAGCGCGTGCTCGTCGCGTAGAACACCGTGAGCCCGGCCATCAACGCGCCGTCGCCCACGCGATCCAACGTTGAATCGTAAAAAGCGCCGAACACGGTAGCGCGGTCGGCGCGGCGCGCGACCCCGCCATCGAGCACGTCAAAAAATCCGGTGATGCTCAGCACCCAGCCGCCGAGCATGATTTTGCCGGTACCGAAGGCGACCGCGGCGACGACAGTGAACAGCACGCCGATGGTGGTCAACGTGTTAGGGCTGACGCCCATCCGCGCCAAAGCTCCCGCGACGGGGTCGACCAGTCGCAGCGCGCCGTCCTTGATCCCATCCCACAGTGATTTCATTCCGCTCCGAACGTGAATTGATGGCCCTGGGACGGTCGACCCGCTCGGAACCTGCAAAAAAACGGGTCGGCGCCCTTTGGGGGCCGACCCGTAAAGGTATCGGGCGCTGAGAGTTGTAGCTAGGGAACCCGCCACTCGTACATGTTCTCGAGGACGACGTTGTCCTTATGGTACGTGCGGGCTCCGTCGACCGTCCGCGCGCGCAGGGTCACCGTGGACCCGGCCGAAAATCCCTGGACGGGAACCCATTCGGAGCTGTTTGCGCCGATTTGCTTCACGAATATGTCGGTAGAGCCGCCGCCACTTATGTACACGTTCACGGCCTGGCTCAGGTTGTTCGTAACCCGGAGCGCGACCTCGCTGCTGGTCGTGGCCCCCGTCTCGATCTGCACCTGTCTGGGGGCGCAACCGACAGCCGCGGTGGCAAAAACAAGAGCCGCTAAAATCCTCAGCACGATAACCTCCATTGAGTCGTGGGACTGGTGGTCGTGGGTGCAAGAGGCGTGCGACAAGTGGTCAGTTTATCGGATTGGGTCGCCCAGCCGGCACTGGCCCGGGGTGGCTCGCGTCGTGCGTTGCGCGTTTTCCGTCGTTTTGTCCTCCCGTTTCCCAGCCCAGTCAACGTCCTTACGCGCAACGCAATAACGGGCAACGCACTACGCGAGCCACCCTCCGACAAAGTGTGGTGAAACGAGCCCCGTTAGCGATACAGAAAATGGACTCTCGCCCGGTCCCTAAAGGCGATCACCGCTGCGAGCTCTCTGTCTATCAGCACATCCGGGTCTTCGCCCCGAACGAGCGCGCGGCGGATGTCCGGATCGCCGAACCGGTGATCGAACCCGAGGGTATCGATGCGTAGCGAGTCGAGCGACGTCCGGGCGAGCGCCCAGAGCACAGTCGCTCCTATTCTGGAGGGCTGTACCTGGTTCCGGTTGGTGATTCGCATGCGTATTCCCGGCACGCGCTGCCCGTTGTACTTCCCGTCCGTCGGCGAAACGGGAACGAACGTCTCCGCCTCGAACTTGACGCCACGGATCGGGCGCTGCGCGAGCAGATCGAGCACCTCCTTCACGCGCATCCAGGGCGCGCCGAACCGCTGGAATGGCGCGTCGGTGCCGCGGCCGACTGAAAGACTCGTGCGCTCGAATGCCACCAGCGACGGGTACAGCAGGGTGCTCTGCAGCGACACCAACGCTGGCGACGGGCTGACCCACGGCAGGCCGGTCCGGTCGAACCAGATATCGCGACTCCAACCCTTCATGGGGACGACGTGCAGGTCCGCGCCGATCGCGAGCTCCTGGTTGTAGTACAGCGCCATCTCGCCAATCGTCAGTCCATGGCGGAGTGGCATCGGATGCAGCGCGTACGCCCTCGCGGGACGACCGGGCGTAGCGGTATCGGCGTTCGCGAGCGCAGAATCCAGCATGGGTCCTTCGCTGAAAAATCCGGTCAGCGGGTTCGGCCTGTCGAGCACGATGAAAGGCTTGCCGTGCCTTGCGGCAGACCGCATCGCGTACACCATCGCGCCGACGTAAGTCCAAGTCCGGGTGCCCACGTCCTGCAGATCGAATATGACCGCGTCCAGGTTCCGGACCACGCTGTCAGGGGGCGCCGTCGTCGCGGCGCGGTAGAGCGAATAAATCCGCACTCCCGTCGTCGGGTCCACGTAGTCCGGAAGGTCGGTCCTGTCCTCCGTCCCACGAATGCCGTGCTCCGGGGCGAATACCGCAGCGAGAACCACGCCGGCTTCGCGCACCTTCGGGTCAGTCGCGAGGAGATCGACTATCGACCTCCGCCGGGCGTCGATCGACGTCTGGTTCGCGATGACTCCGACGCGCTTCCCCCGAATGAGGCCAATGCTGTCCGTCAGGAGAACGGTCATACCCGGCACGACCTTCGCCCGTGACAGCTCGTTCGTGGGATCGTATTGCTTGTTCGTCACGGTGCACGCAGCGACCATGGGGAGGAGCAGAAGCAGGCGGGCCAACTGGGGAACTGGCATCGGGGGCACGGGGTCAGAGAGAGATGGAAAGCGCCACTGATAATACCCTGAAAGGCGGCCGTTGGCTGTTGCCAATAGCCAACGCCCATCAGCTTCCCTTAGATTGATAGGAAGAACAGGAGGTCACTAGTGTCCGTTTCGTCCCAGACAGAAATCGCGCTCGTCATCACGCCCGTAGCGGCAACAGAGGTCAAGCGCTTCATAGAAACCGAAGGCGTTAGCCCGGACGTGGGCGGGCTTCGCGTATCCGTGCAGCCTGGCGGTTGCAGCGGCTTCAAGTACAGCCTTCTCATAGAAGACAAGAGCGCGGAGGACGACGTCGTCCTCGAACAGGACGGCTTCAATGTTTTCGTCGATCCGTTCTCGGCTCAGTACCTGAGCGGAATCACGATCGATTACGTGTCATCCATGCAGGGATCGGGCTTCACGTTCAAGAACCCCAACGCGACCGGCGGCTGCGGCTGCGGCAGCTCTTTCTCGGCGTAATCTCGCCGCACGAACGGTGCACTTTGCGAGGGCGGTGATTTGAGAAGCGCATTCACCGCCCTCGATCTTTTTGTGCTGGTGGCGTATCTCGCCGGCACCACCTGGCTGGGCATCTACCTCGGGCGGGGCCAGCGCGACGCGAAGGATTACTTCATAGCGGGGCAGAAGATCCCGTGGTGGGCGATCCTCTTCTCCGTGGTCGCGACCGAGACCAGCGCGCTCACGTTCATCAGCATTCCGGGAGTAGCCTACCTCGGCAACCTCGGCTTCCTCCAAGTCGCCGCCGGCTATCTGGTCGGCCGGATCGTCGTAGCCTACACGCTGCTCCCCCGCTACTACCATGGCGAGCTGGTCACCGCGTACGCGCTTCTCGAGCGGCGGTTCGGACTGCACACGCGCAGGTTCGCGTCGGTCACGTTCATGGTCACCCGCGGCTTCGGTGACTCGGTGCGGATCTTTGCGACCGCCATCCCGATCGCGATCATCATCGGCCCGGCGCTGCCCGAGGGATACACCCGGCCCGTGTCGATTCTCGTGCTCGGCATCCTGACGCTTATCTACACATACCACGGCGGCATGCGCGCCGTGGTATGGACCGATGTCGTCCAGACGGTGGTGTACCTGCTCGGCGGAATCGGGGCCGTGTACCTCATTGGCCAGGGCGTTGATGGCGGCTGGGGCGCGATCTTCACGCAGGCGGGAGCCGCGGACAAACTGCGCGGCTTCGATCTGTACACGGGGTTCGACCGGCCGCACACGATCTTCGCCGGGCTCATCGGCGGAGCGTTCCTGTCGATGGCTTCGCACGGCGCGGATCAGCTGATCGTGCAGCGCTTGCTGACCGCTTCCTCGCTCAAGGATGCGCGCAAGGCGCTCATTGGCAGCGGCGTCGCCGTTATCATGCAGTTCTCGCTCTTCCTCGTGATCGGCATCGGCCTCTGGGTGTTCTTCCAGGAGCGTACGTTCGACGCGCCGGACCAAATCTTCCCGACGTTCATCGTCGAGAACATGCCGGCCGGAATGACGGGCTTGGTCGTCGCCGCGATCCTCGCGGCATCCATGAGCACCCTGTCAGGCTCGATCAATTCCCTCGGCGCAGCGACCACGCACGACATCTACCTGCCGCTGAGTAAGCGCACTGCCGAGGATCCGGCCACGCTGAAGATCGGCAAGCTCTTCTCGCTCCTCTGGGGAGTGGCCCTGCTCACGGCGTCGCTGCTGTACCGCGAACAGGGCACCCCTGTGGTGATCGTCGCGCTCTCCATTGCTTCTTTCACATACGGAGCCCTGCTGGGCGGGTTCTTCCTCGGGATACTCTGGCGCCGCGCCATTCAGCGTGATGCCATTCTCGGAATGGCGACGGGCATCTTCGTCATGACGTTCGTCGTATTCTCCAAGCAGCTCCGTCCTCTCCTGCCATGGATCGACGGCACGCTGGCGTCGTTCTCCACGATCGCGTGGCCGTGGTATGTCCTGATCGGGACCACGGTCACAATGACAACCGGGATCCTTTCCTCGCTCAGTCACGCGGCTCCCCCGCCACGCGCGCCATGAGCGGGCTGGTCGCGGGAGTCGACGGCGGTGGATCGAAGACGCACGTGATCATCGCCCGCGCCGACGACGGCTCGGTCGTGGCCGAAGCCGATGGGCCACGCTCCGCGGTTACTCCAGGACACGTCGCCGCTTCGGCGGACGCAATTGCTGAGACGATCGCAATGGCGCTCGACAAGACCGGCGAGCCGCGCGAGCCGCTGTCTTTGCTTGTCGTCGGCGTCGCGGGCGTGGGGCGCAGAGACGAGCGCGAGCAACTCGCCGCTGCGCTCGAAGACCGCGACATCGCCAACGAGGTGATCATCGAGACCGACGCCGAGATCGCGCTGGAAGACGCCTTCAGCGGAGGGGCGGGAATAATTCTCATCGCCGGCACTGGCTCCATCGCGCACGGCCGGGGACCAACAGGACTCCGCGCACGGTGCGGCGGCTGGGGACCGAGGCTCGGCGACGAAGGCAGCGGAGCATGGATAGGCAGACGCGCGCTCAGCGTCGTCACCGCAGCGCACGACGGCCGCGAGCCGCAGACTGCCTTGAGCGGGGCTATCCTCACGCACGCGCAGCTCAACGACCCCGAAGAGCTGATTCCGTGGGCGGCGGCGGCGGACCCCCGCACGCTGGCAGCTCTCGCTCCTGTAGTCTTTGCGACTGCGTTAACGGACCCCCGCGCGAAAGCGCTGGTCGACCTCGCCGCGGAGGAGCTGGTCCTACACCTTCGCGCCCTGGCTCAACGGCTGTTCGGCGACGAGCGCGCCGACATTGCGGTAGCGTTTGCGGGTGGGCTAATGAAGAAATCGTCGCCGCTCAGAAAGCGCGTCGAACATCGGCTGAAGTCCGCAGTCCCCGGCGCGCACATACGCGCCGAGCCGATCGTTGCCGCGCGTGGTGCGATCAAGTTAGCCTTACGCGGGGTTGCCGCCGGCAGTTAGTGCGCGACAAGCGGTGCAGCGGCATTGGGTCCGGGTGCCGTTCGCAGGACCGTCTTAGCGAGCGCTTTTGCGAGCGTAGGTCCAGCGAACGGCACCCGGACCCAAAGCCGCGGTATCCGCGCTACGCGGCGGGCTTCGGCCAATCCGGGCTCTCGTCCAGCTTCACCTCTCGCTCCATCCCACCGACGACCGCCGGCACATCGGCAGCGGACCATACACCCTCGGACCTCGCGATGACGCACGTCGCGCTCAAGTCGCCGATGATGTTGACCGTGGTCCGGGACATGTCGAGGATCCGGTCGATCCCCAGCACCAGCGCGATACCCTCGCCGGGCACGCCGAACATCGCCAGGATCCCTACGAGCAGCGGGATCGATCCGCCCGGCACCCCCGCGGCGCCGATCGCCGTGATCACCGACATCGCCATCACCACCGCCATCTGCGGGAGTGAGAACGAGACGCCGAACACTTCCGCCAGAAAGATGACGGTGATTCCTTCGAACAACGACGTGCCGTTCATGCACATCGTGTTGCCGAGCGGAAGCACGAAACCCGCCACGTGCCGCGGGACGCCGAGATTCTGCTCGGCGACCGCGAGGTTCGTCGGAAGCGTCGCCGCGCTGGAGCTGGTCGAGAACGCGGTCACCATGGACGACCGGATCCTGGAGAAGAACAGCAACGGCGAGAGCCCGGCGCCGAACTTCACGAACAGAGACAGCGTGACGACCGCATGCAGGACCAGCGCGCCGATCACAACGAGCACGTAGTTACCCAGCGGGACCAGCAGCGCGAAGCCAAAGCGCGAGGTGACACCGAAAATCAGCCCCGCTACGCCGTACGGCGCCAGGCGCATCGCGATCTCGACGATCTTGATGACGATGTCCTGCACGGCCTGCAGCCAGACCATCATCGGCCTGGCGCTCTCCGGCCTGATCATGGTTAGCGCAGCGCCGAACATCAGCCCGAAGAAGATCACGCCGAGCATGTCCATGTCCACGGCGGACTTGAGCGGGTTGCGCGTCACGATGTTCACCAGCGTCTCGATCCCGAATCCGCCTGCCTGCGACGCTTCGACCTTCGTCGCAGCATCGCCCGCGTAGGTCGCCAGCAGCTCGGAGCGGACAGTGGGATCGATGCGGCTCCCCGGGCGGACCGCGCTCACGATCATGATTCCGAGCGTGGCCGCAAGAGCGGTCGTCACGAGGAAGTACGCGAGCGTTTTGCCTCCCACTCGCCCCACGTTCCTGATGTCGCCGAGTCCAGCGACGCCCAGCGCGATCGACGCGAACACCAGCGGCATCACGATCATGAACAGCATGCGCAGGAAGATCTGCCCGATCGGTCCGGCCAGATACTTGTTGATCCACTCGACCGTCGGATGATCGGCGCCGAGCATCAGATTGGCCGCGACGCCGAGCAGCGCGCCAGCGGCGAGACCCAGCAGGATCTTCGTGTGCAGCTTCATGCCGCGTCCACCGGCGCCAACAGGCTCGCTCACAGTCGCTTACTCCTCTTCAGGTGGAAGGCCGGCCCGCGCGCGCCGGAGCTTCGAATGCCGGTAACCGTACGCAAAGTAGAGAATGACTCCCAGCGACATCCATATTCCAAAGCGTTCCCACGCCCGAACCGGGAGCCCGGCCATGACGTAGATGCAGGCGGCGGCTCCGCCGAGGGTGACGGCCCATACCATTGGCACGCGAAAAGGTCTGGGCCTCGCCGGATCGATCCTTCGCAGCACCAATACGCCGACGCACACGATCGCGAATGCCGAAAGCGTACCGATGTTCGTGAGATCGTAAATTTCGTTTTCGTCCGCGAACAGGGCGCCGACCGCGACGATCGCCCCCGTCCAGAAAGTGGTGATGTGCGGGATGCGGGTCTTGGGGTGGATCTTTGCCGCCCAGCGCGGCAGCAGCCCGTCCCGCGCCATGGCGTAGAAGATTCTCGGCTGGCCGTACTGGAACACCAGAAGCACGGCGGTGAGCGAGACTACCGCGCCGAAGGCCACGATCCAGCTCGCCGTTTCGAGACCGGCCACCTGCAGCGCACGCGTCAACGGGTCGGCGGCGCGTAACTGCTCGTACGGGACGAGCCCCGTCGCGACGATGCCGACGATGACGTAAATGACAGTGCAGATGGCGAGCCCACCCAGGATTCCGCGCGGCATGTTGCGCTGCGGATTCTTCGTTTCCTCCGCCGCCGTCGAGATCGCGTCGAAGCCGATATAGGCGAAGAAAATGATAGCCGCCCCCTGATGGATGCCGCGCCAGCCGTTGGGGGCAAACGGTACGTAGTTGTCGGGGTCGATGTGGATAGCACCCACGATCACGAAGAAGCCGAGCACCAGGAGCTTCACCACTACCATGATGTTGTTGGCGCGCACGCTCTCGCGAACCCCGCGTAGCAGCAACCAGGTGATCGCCACAACGATGGCGAACGCCGGGATGTTGACCAGTATTGGAAGCCCCATTATTCGCGGCGCGGTTTCCATCAAGCCATGCACGGCCGGATCGGAGCTCAGCAGTACGCTTCGATATCCGTGAGTGGCCCAATCCGGAAATGCCAGGCCGAACGCCGAGAGCAGCGAGTTGAAATATCCTCCCCACGCGACCGCGACGGCGATGTTGCCTATCGCGTACTCGAGCATGAGGTCCCAGCCGATGATCCACGCGACGAACTCGCCGAGCGTAGCGTACGAGTACGAGTAGGCGCTCCCGGCCTGCGGGATCATCGCCGCCAACTCGGCGTAGCACAGCGCGGCGAGTGCGCACACACCGCCGAGCAGAATGAACGAGAATACCAGCGCCGGACCTGCGCCGTACCGGACCACCATGCCGTCCGGGAGTATCTCGCCTGCGGCCGCCGTACCGATGGCCGAGAAGATGCCGGCGCCGATCACCGCGCCGATGGCGAGCATTACCAGGTCCCCGGCGCCCAGCGCCCGCTTCATGGCGTTGGGATGATCCCGATCCTCGAGAATGTCGACGATCGGCTTGCGCGCTATCAGCGAACGGAGAAACGGGCTCATGTCACAACCGGTCCGGGGTTAACCAGCCGATCCTTCGATCCGCATGGCGTAGAACGACCTCCAAACAAACGTCACTGCCACAGCCATGAAAACCCCGGCGAGGACGGTAGTCAACATGGCACCACGCTCCGCCGTAAGCGAGACCGCCAGCTCGACCGCCAGCAGACCGAACAGCGTCGTAAATTTGATCACCGGGTTGAGAGCCACCGACGACGTGTCCTTGAACGGATCACCGACCGTATCCCCGACGACCGTGGCGGCGTGCAGCGGAGTCCCCTTCTGCTTGAGCTCGACCTCCACAATCTTCTTGGCGTTGTCCCAGGCCCCACCCGCGTTGGCCATGAAGATTGCCTGGAACAGCCCGAACAGCGCGATAGAGATCAGATACCCGATGAAGAAAAACGGCTCGATGAATGCGAAGGCCAGAGTCGAGAAGAAGACGGCGAGGAAGATGTTGAGCATGCCCTTCTGCGCGTACTGCGTGCAGATCTCGACGACCTTCTTGCTGTCTTCGACCGAAGCGCGCGCCGCGCTCTCGAGCTTGATGTTGGCCTTGATGAACTCTACCGCTCGATAAGCGCCCGTGGTAACGGCCTGGGTTGACGCTCCGGTAAACCAGTAGATCATCGCGCCGCCGGAGATGAGCCCGAGCAGAAACGGCGGATGCAGGATGGACAGCTTCTGAATGAATTCCGGCTGCAGACCGTCCGTCAGCACGACGATGATGGAGAAGATCATGGTCGTCGCCCCGACCACCGCGGTTCCGATCAACACCGGTTTCGCGGTCGCCTTGAACGTATTCCCCGCTCCATCGTTCTCCTCCAGCATGTGCTTGGCGCGATCGAAGCGAACGTCGAAGCCGAAGTCCCGCTTCACTTCCTCCGCGATCCCAGGCGTCTGCTCAATGGTGGACAGCTCGAACACCGACTGCGCGTTATCCGTGACCGGGCCGTACGAGTCCACCGCGATCGTAACCGGGCCCATGGAGAGAAACCCGAAGGCCACCAGACCGAATGCAAACACCGCCGGCGCGATCATCAGCGTCGCAAGTCCGAGCGTGCTAAGACCGTATGCCACGGCCATCAACACCATGATGGCCATGCCCAACCAGTACGCGCTGAAGTTTCCGGCCACCAGACCCGACAGAATGTTGAGCGACGCACCGCCCTCCCGCGAGGACGTGACGACCTCTCTGGTGTGGGCCGAGCTCGTGGACGTGAAGGCCTTGACCAACTCGGGGATGATCGCGCCCGCCAGGGTCCCACATGTGATCACGCTCGACAGCTTCCACCACAGAGTTCCATCGCCGAGGTCCGGAATCAGCAGCCAGGACACCAGATAGGTCAGTCCCACCGACACTATGGAAGTGAGCCACACGAGCGAAGTGAGCGGCGTTTCAAAATTCATCTCGTCGGCGTTTACATACCGCGCGCGGGCGACTGCTTCGTTGATCATGTACGACGCGCCACTCGCAATCACCATCATAACGCGCATCATGAAAATCCAAACGAGCAGTTGTACCTGTACGGCCGGCTCGGTCACCGCCAGCAGGATGAACGATATGAGCGCGACCCCGGTAACGCCGTAAGTCTCGAACCCATCGGCGCTCGGGCCCACTGAGTCGCCTGCGTTGTCGCCGGTGCAGTCCGCGATGACGCCGGGATTGCGCACATCGTCTTCCTTGATGTTGAAGACGATCTTCATGAGGTCGGCGCCGATGTCGGCGATCTTGGTGAAGATTCCGCCCGCGATTCTGAGCGCCGCCGCGCCAAGAGACTCCCCGATCGCGAATCCGATGAAGCACGGACCCGCATAATCGCCGGGAATGAAGAGAAGAATGAACAGCATGAGCAGCAATTCAACGCTGATCAGCAGCATGCCGATGCTCATCCCCGCCTTGAGCGGGATGGAGTAGCACGGGTATGGCTTACCCCGTAAGCTCGCGAAAGCCGTGCGCGAGTTGGCGAAGGTGTTTACCCGTATTCCGAACCAGGCCACCCCGTAGCTGCCGGCGATGCCGATCAGGCTGAACAGCAGAATGACGCCGACGCGCGTGGCGTCAAAGTCGAGCAGCAGGCCGAAGTAGAGCGCGATGATGAGACCGATGAAGACTTCGAGTATCAGGATGAACTTGCCCTGCGTGATCAGGTACGTCTTGCAGGTCTCGTAGATGAGCTCCGAGATCTCGAGCATCGAGGAATGCACGGGGAGCCGCTTGAGATGCCCGTACATGACCAGGCCAAAGAGCAGACCGAGCACGCAGACAAGCATGCCGCCCAACAGCAGCGTCGTCCCCGGGAAACCGAGGAACTCCGCACTCGACAGATCGGGGATTTGCAGATTGGCTTCGCCGCCGGGCCTATGCTCCCCGGTGACCGCATCCTGCGCGATCAGCAGGGCTGGCGAGATCGCCAGTGACGTCGCGCCGAGCGCCAAGCGGTTCCACGATGAGCGTACCCAGCGAAACCCGATTGCGTACGGAACCATCGACGACTTTCTCCTGTAGTCTTCTTGGGGCGAGCGCATAAGCAGCGCCTGCGATATTTGTTGGTTGGACGAACTAGCTGCGGGCTACCCGGCGCCAGAGATAGTAGACGGGAATGCCGAGCCACGCTGCGGAGACTGAGTTTGCATTGGCGCGCGAATTTTACCTACCGGTGGCCCGCTTGGCCAGCTTTGCGACAGCGAGGTCGAACTGCCACTGAGAACTGCCAAGCTGGTAGCTGCCAGCTGCAAGCTCCGAGCTGCTCGCTGAACTGCCACTGAGAGCTGCCAAGCTGGTAGCTGACAGCTGCAAGCTCCGAGCTGCTGGCTGAACTGCCACTGAGAACGGCCAAAGCTAGTAGCTGCCAGGTGCAAGCTGAGAGCTGCGAGCGGAGGCGGAAGGGTCATCTCGCGCCTGAAATGATTAGGGGCGGCGTAGGGTGGAGTGGCAGACTCTGAGGATGAGCGACTACCGGAAACTGAAAGTTTGGCAAAAGGCGCACGCGCTGGTGCTCAGCTCCCACCGAACGGCGACTCGGATCCGCGGGCAAGATCATGTCGCCCTTCGGAGTCAGGTCATCCGCTCGGCGATGTCGGTGCCGGCGAATATCGTGGAGGGGCGCGAGCAAAAAAGCGAAGCCGCGTTTGCGCGATACCTGCGAATCGCCATGGGGTCGGCGAGCGAGCTCGAATACCACCTGCTCGCAGCGCGCGACATCGGTGAGAGCCAGGTTACCGAGGTCCGCATGGTGCTCCACGGTCTCATCCGCCGCCTCGGATCCAACGATGCCCCCCCTCGCGCGAGCTCGGCGGTGTTCCCCTCCACAGCGCAGCCGAACCGTCCGCGCTCGTAGCTCGCAGCTTCAAGCTGGCCGCTACCAGCTTGGCAGTTCTTATGTGGCAGTTCTCGCTCGTAGCTCGCAGCTTCAAGCTGGCGCTACCAGCTTGGCAATTCTATGTGGCAGTTAAAAAACGAACTGAATATCGATCGTATCCCGAACAGCCACACCGTCAGCGCTTACCCCGGGACGGAATTTGAGCGAGAGCAGGACGTCCCGCAGGCGACGGTTGTAACCGCCGTCGCGCGACGGGTTGAAGCTCAGGAGCTTGGCGTTGCCCCTTTCGTCCACATCGAACCATGCGATGAGGTGGTACGGCTTGATCCGCGGTGGAGCCGGCAGCGGCGGAAGGAAAACCTGCGTTGGCGTCGGCGGATGATTGACCCCGTCACCGCCTCCCGTGCCCGGCCCCACGCCTGTGCCCCGGCCCGCGCCGATTCCGCTTCCCGTGCCGCCACCGGTGCCCGTACCGGCTCCTCCCGCGCCCGCGGTGCCCGCGCCGGCGGTTCCCGTTCCGTTCCCGGATACCGGCGCCGGCACGACAGGCGCTGTAACGGCTGGCGCAACGAGCGCGGGGACTGGCTTCGTGAGCGGCGGCGATGGCACGAGCGCAGGAGCGGGAGAAGGCAACGGCGCCGCTGGACGGGTCTGCACGAACCGCACTCGCTCGCCATCGAATCCGGCGCCGGTCCGGCCGCCGCCCCCGCCGGCGGGACCGGGACCGCCGGCACCTTCGACCGGCGTCGCCGTAAATCCGTGCGAGAGGGGCGACGTGATGAGCAGGAGAACGATCGTCGCGTGTATGAACGCGGATAGCAAGAAGCCGCCCGGCCCCTCACGCTTTCTCGGCGGAGGTCCTGCGATTGCGGGTGACGATTTGCGCGGCCGGGTCATCTCAAATGATACGGCGGACGAACCCAAATGGTTCGCCCGCCGTGATAAATCATCCAGCTGGCTACGGTGTGGCTGCTGCCGCGTCTCTTGGCGGAATGCCGATCACCTTCACCCCTGCGCCGCGCGACACGTCCATGGCCCAAATGACGTCCGCGTATTGCACCTTCGGATCGCCCTTGACGAAAATGATCTTCTCCGGACGCGGATCGTAGATCCTCTTGAGCTCGGCGGGCAGCGCGGCCTTGGTGATAGGCTGCTTGTTCACCTGGAACTGACCGTTCGGCAGCACCTCGAGAACGATCTGCGCCGGCGGCGGCCCGGACGACGGTGGCGGATTCGGATCGGGCAGCTGCAGGTCGATCGCCTTCCGCGACAACGGAATCACGAGCATGAAGATGATCAAAAGCACGAGCAGGATGTCGATCATCGGCACCACATTCGGCTCGTTCGTGAGCGTATTCTGCGCGCTCGCGCTGACGTTGATCGCCATTATTCCTGCCCTCCTGGCGGCGGCGCAGCCGGCTGCGTCTGCAGCAAGTTGTCGGACGCCACGAGAGACTGCGTGCCCGGCGTTTGATCCGTGATCATCCCCGCGACGCGAACCTCGTTTTTCGCCGCTATGTCCAGAGCGTCGAGAATCTTGGAGTACTCGAGTTCCCGGTGCGCCTTCACGTACAACAGGCGGTCGAGCTCACGGCCTTCGAAGATCGCGCGAAGCCGCTGCGGAAGCTCCGCCGCCGGGATCGGCGCTCTGTTGAGGTAGTACTGGCCGTTGGCGTCGATGCCGAGCACCTGATCAGTGTCTTCTTCCGGATGGGGCTTGAGGTTCTGCCCCTGCGGCGGCACGGCCTGGAAGCCCGCGCTCACCGCCGGAATCACGAGCATGAAGATGATCAGCAGCACGAGCATGATGTCGATCATCGGCACCACGTTCGGCTCGGCTTTTACGCTTCCGCCTCCCCCTACGGACATTCCCATCGCCGTATCTCCTGGTTGAGGGGCCTGTTATCCGGAGATCGGGTCGGAGCCGGCCGAAGCCGCTGTGTTGAACTCGCGCGTGAAGCGCGAGCGACCATATTCGCCGCTGACGCCACGGATCAGATAATCGATGAATTCCTTGGAGGTGTACGTCATCTCCGCGGCGAGATTCTCGATCTTGACCTGGAAGTAGTTGAAGGCCCACACCGCCGGAATGGCAACGAGCAGACCGAAAGCCGTAGTGAGGAGCGCCTCGGAAACACCGGACGATATCGCGCCGATACCGCCGGATCCAGACACAGCCATACCCTGGAAGGCGTTGACGATACCCATCGTCGTGCCGAGCAGCCCGACGAATGGAGCCGTCGCGCCGACCGTGGCGAGCACGCCGTTTCCGCGCTTCATGTCCGTCAGCGTCATCAGCATCTCGCGCTCCACCGCGCGCTCAGCCGAATTGATGTCGTTGACCGATACCGATCCGTCCTGAATGAGGGGCTTAACCTCGGTGAGCGCTCCACCCAGCACGCGCGCCACGTGGGACTTCTTGTAGCGCTCGGAGAGGTTGATCGCCTCGCTAATGTTGTCTTCCTCGAGGAACTGCGAGAACTCGGGCGCGAACTTGCGCGTCTCCGCCTGCGCCTTGCGAAGCTCCCACCACTTCTTCACGAAGATGGACATCGACCAGATCGACATGGCCAGCAGGATGAATACGATGCCCTTGGCGAACCATTGCATCGAGTGCCACATCTCCAGCAGCGAGATCTGCATAACGCGGTGCTCTCCGGTTTCGGTTGTGAGTGAGGCTGGTTAGTTCTGGATGTTGAAGACGAAGTTCTGCTGCACTAGCTGGCGGACCTTGCGGCCGCCGACTTCCGCCGGATAGAACCGCATGCGCGGAAGGTGGGACCGTACTGCCGAGCCGAACAGATCGTTCGAAGCCTTCAGAACCTTGAAGCTGCCGGTTTCCACACGCCCCAGTGTGTCGACGACGAACTGGGCCTGGACATCCCCGCCAACTCCGCTGGAACGAAGGGCTTCCGGGAAAGCGACCTGCTGCGTGCTGCCGATCGGCTCCACCTGTTTTTCCACCTGGAACGAGAAATAGGTCTGGTTGCTCGTGAGGTCGATTGGCTTTCCGCCGGCGACCCCCGCAGCAGTCCCACCAGCAACTCCCTTGCCGCTGAAGTCATCTTCGTTCGTTACGCGTCTGGAAAGGTCGATTTTCGGGATCTCGATCGGGATCTCGACCGGCGCGCGGAGCACCTGGAATCCCTTGGGCGGCGGCACGACCGCGATCTTCTCGGGCGGCGGCGGCTCTTCCTTCTTCACTTCGACTTCCTTGGCCTTCGGCGTCTCGACGAACTTGATGTTCTCCTGACGGTCCTTCTCCGCCTCGATTCCTGCGGAGGCTGTCGCATAAACGGCGGCGAGCGCGACCACTGAATGGATGACCACACTCATCAGCGTTCCAGCCGCTCCCTTCTTCTTCTGCGGCTGGGATTCGATCAGTCGATTGAACATGCTTGCATTTCCTCTCTCGAAAAAAGCAAATGATGAGACGGGGATAAGCCCGACCCGCTCCGGCATGCAACTTCCTGATTGAACGTACCCCTGCCGTCCGCTGATGGAATGCGGCGCGGATTAAGGTTCGATGAAGCTTTCCGCGGGTTGATCGGCCGCGAGCGGCAGCGTCACGGTGAAAAGGCTCCCCTTTCCGAGACGCGACGTGACGGCCAGCGCCCCGCCATGCGCGTGCGCGATCCACTGACTGATCGCGAGCCCGAGCCCCGAGCCCCCACCTCCGCCTTCGCCGTCCCGCGTGCGGGCGATGGTCCGGGAACGGACGCGGTCCGCTCGCCAGAAACGGTCGAAAACATACGGTATGTCGGCTGCGGCGATACCTATGCCCGTGTCACGCACGACGAAAGCAACGTGATCCGGATGCCGCCCGAGGCCGATGTCGACCCGCCCGCCGGCCTGCGTGTACTTGATCGCGTTTGTCACGAGGTTCAGAAAAAGCTGCCTCAAGCGAGGCGCGTCTCCCATCACGACCGCGTCCGCCGTGAAGGGCAGCTGCACTTCGACCCCGGCGGTCTCTCCGAGGATCAGCGCCGTCTCGTACACGTCGCGCAAAAGCGGAGCGAGCGCTACTGGCTCCAGGTGCAGATCAAAGCGGCCTTCGTCCGCTCGCGCGAGGGTCAACAGAGTCTCGACGAGATCGGCCATCCTCGCGCTCTCGTGCAGTGCTTCTTCCAGAGCAACCAGCCGCTCCGACTTCGATGTGCCGTCGCTCATCGCCCGCTCGACGTCGGCGCGCAGGACTGTCAGCGGCGTCTTCAGCTCGTGGCTCGCGTCTGCGGTGAAACGTCGCAGGCCAAGGAACGATTGCTCGAGGCGATCGATCATCGCGTTCAGCGTGGCTACCAGGTCCGACAGCTCGGCTCGGCTGTCGTCGACGGCGAGCCGCCGGTGGAGACTGCGCCCGTCGGTGATCGCGGCAACTTCGTCGGTGATTCGATTGAGCTGATCGAACGGCTTCCCGAGAAATACCCACGCGGCGGTGAGCGCGCCGCCGAGAATCAGAGGGAAAAGAAAGAATACGGTGATGATGTATTCGCGCGGGGCTTCGATCGCGCCGCCGGCGTGTACGCCGGCGATGACTCGCTTGAGCACGACGCTCGGCCCCTGGACCCCCCGCGCCACGAGCAGGACTCCGCCGTCCACGTCCAGCAGCGCGGCAGGACCGTCGTCGGGAATCTCGGCGAGCGCGTTCACGATCGCCGTGCGATCGTCGAAGTCGAGCCGCCGGAGCGCTTCGGACATGTATACCACCGAACTGTCCCGGTCCACGACTATCAGGTAATCGGGTATCGCCTCCAGTATCCGCCAAAGGCGCGGAGCCAGGACGCGCGGCGACAGCTTTCCGCCAGACCCGAGCAGCGGCTCCTCCGTGAGAGTGTCGCCGGCCTCGGCCCCCTCCTGAATGGCGCGCGCGGCCAACGTCGCCTGCGCTGCCGCGTAGCGGCTCAGATCACGATATACGTACGCGCGGCGCGACAGCCACAGCGATATCGATAGCGCCGCCAGCGCCGCCGACAGCGCCACCGCCACTGTCAGAGTGAGACGCACGCGAGTGGGCATCAACGCTCACCCGGATCTCGAATCGCGTACCCTACCCCTCTCACGGTGGAGATGAGCTTCTGCGCCCGACCGGCGTCGATTTTCTTGCGCAGGTGATTGATGACCACGTCCACGATGTTGGTGCCGGGATCGAAGTGATAGCCCCAGGCGTATTCCGTGATGAGCGTCCGGCTCATCACCCGTCCGGGATGCCGCATGAGATACTCGAGGACCGTATACTCCTTGGGAGTCAGCTCGACCTGGGCTCCGTTCCGGTGCACCATCCGGGTTGCGCGGTCCAGCACGAGGTCGGCCACCCGAAGCTCTGGCAACGCCAGCGCGACGGGCCGCCTGGCGAGCGCTTCCACGCGCGCCAGTAGCTCCTCGAGGGCGAACGGTTTGGTCACATAGTCGTCGGCTCCTGCGCGCAGCGCATCGACCTTCGCGTCCACCGCGTCCTGCGCGGTGAGCACCAGCACCGGCTTCTCGAATCCCCTGCCGCGGAGGTCACGCAGGACTTCCATCCCCGATTTGCCCGGCAGCCGCATGTCCAGGACGATCACGTCGTACGATCCCGTTTCCGCGAGTCGCTGACCCTCGTCGCCCGAAGCAACGAGGTCCACCTGCCAACGCTGCTCCTCGAGACCTCTTTTTACGAACGTGCCGACGGTGGGGTCGTCCTCGATGACGAGGACCCTCATCCGCTCTCGGGGTCGCGGGGTCGCACGAATCCGTATTCACGGATCTTTCGGTACAGAGTCTTGGACGATATGCCGAGCCTCGCCGCCGCGTTCCCCTGATGCCAGTTCGTCTCGGTAAGGACGGCCTGAATGTGCTGCCGCTCGATCTCCGCGAGCGGCACGCTTCCTGGGGACGAGGTCAAGGTACCGCTTCCAGGAAGAGGCAGCTCCTCCTTTCCGATCACGCTTCCCGTCGCGATCAGAACGGCTCGCTCCACCACGTTCTTCAGCTCGCTCACGTTTCCCGGCCAGCTGTACTGCGACAGCGCGACCAGCGCTTCGGCATCGAATGTCGGACCGTCCGCGGGTGAGAACTTTTCCAGGAAATAATTCGCGAGCAGCACGACGTCGCCGCGCCGCTCTCTCAGCGGCGGGAGATGGATCGCGTGGGCGGATAGCTGGCCCAGGAGCTCGGGCAGGAACTTTCCCTCCGACACCGCGACTGCAAGATCCCGCGACGTCGTCGCGATGACGCGTGCGGCGGTTCGAATGGGGTCGCGGCCTCCGGCTCTCACAAAGCGTCCGCTGGTCAGCATCAGGAGAACCTTCTCCTGGAGCGCGGGCGCGAGCTTGTCCACGTTGGTGAGAACCACCGTGCCTTCTCCGGCCGCCTCCATCGCGCCTTTGCGGGCGCGCGAGGTCCCGGGATGCGAACCCGGCTCGTGGCCGAAGATCGAGCTGTCGACGTCGTACTCGGTCGGACCATCGACGTCCACAGAAAGGCATTGCCCCTGACCCGAAGCCTCGTGGATCTCCCGAACGAAGACGTCCTTTCCCGTCCCCCGCTCGCCTGAGATGAGCACCGGCAGCCGGCTGGCCGCGATCTCCGGGATTTTTTCGAGCGCGGCCAGGAGGCGGTCGTCGCGACTGGTCACCGGGTCGTGCTCCACCTTTCCCAGCTCGGATTGGAGTCGCGCATTCTCTGCCGCGAGATCGCGCTTCTCACCGGCTTTCTGCACCACGAGCTCGATCTCTTCCAAGCGATACGGCTTGGTCACGTAATCGTAGGCGCCGAGCTTGACCGCGGTGATCGCCGAGTCGACGGTTCCGTCGCCGGTCATGATCACCACTTCCGGCGGCTCGGGCTCGTCGCGCATCTGGCGAAGCACCTCAAGCCCGTCCAATCCCGGCATGTTGATGTCCACGAGTGCGACATCGAAAGCTTCCTGCCGGAGGCGAGTCAACGCGCTCGTTCCGTCGGGCACGGCGACCGTCGTGTGGCCCTTGCCGCCGAGATAGCGCTCGAGCAGCGACCGCAGACTCGCCTCGTCCTCCGCGATTAGAACCCTTCTCTTCTGGATACGAACTCCTTGGGTTTGTTATCTCAACGGTAGGTGCCGGACCGCATTCGGTAAAGATGACCGAAGAGAACTGCCTAGTCGCGAGCTGGCTGAGCCGGACCTCCGCCAAACGACAAAGGCGAGTCTCGAGGACTCGCCTTTGTCGTTTGCGCGGCGACCCAGTCGACCGGTCAGTGAACTTCGGTCCACGCCCGATGCACCATCCGCCGGGGGTTTG
>JACDCY010000112.1 GCA_013817305.1 Gemmatimonadaceae bacterium
CGGTAAGAGTTGTGCCGCTCATCAGTCTGTTGTCTGTGTTCAGCGTGACGTTCATGCCTCTCGCAAAATAGTCCCGGAACGGGTGCGTCGCATACGACTCCACCGCGCGCGTCTGCACGTTGCTGGTAGGGCACATCTCCAGCGCGATGCGCCGGTCGTTCACGTATTGGGCTAGCGAGGGGTCCTCGAACAGCCGCGTTCCGTGGCCGATCCGGTTCGCGCCACAGTCGTGCACGGCCTGACGGATGGATTCGACGCCGTGTCCCTCGCCGGCGTGCACGGTCACCGCGAGGTCGTGATCGCGGGCGTAAGTGAACGCGGCGGCATGCACCTTGGCGGGGTTCCCGGTCTCTCCTCCCGCCAGATCGAATGCCACCACGCCACGGTCCTTGTGCTTCACCGCGAGCCGTGCCTGCTCCATCGAGCTCGCCGCCGGAAGATTCCTAAGCGCGCAGACAATGAAGCGCGCAACGACCCCGAATTCCCGCTCCCCGCGCTCGAGCCCGCGCACCGTCGCGTCAACCACGTCGTCAAGCGACAGGCCGCGCCTTGTGTTCAGCAGCGGCGCGTTACGGACCTCGATGTACCTGACGCCGTCCTCGTGCGCGTCGGCGACCAGTTCGTACGCGACACGCTCCACCGCCTCCGCGGTCTGCATGACGGAGATCGTGTACTCGAAGCGCGCGAGGTAGTCCTCCAGTGTCGCGGCGTCGGTGACGCACATCATCTTCGCGACGTCATCGGCCGCCGGCGAGCACGGCAACATCACACCGTACTCCCTCGCGAGCTCCGCCAGCGTGGCGGGACGCACGGAGCCGTCCAGATGGCAGTGCAGCTCCGCCTTGGGGAGGCGACGGAGCACCTCGCGCAGTTCCCCGCTCACGAGGCCTGCCTGGAGCTGACCACGCGAAAGATCGAGCCGTTCGTCACGCGCTCATCCAATGGCGCCGGCAGGCCGCGGTGGTCCACAATGACTCGCGAGCCAGCGCGGACGAGAGCCGCGGCCGGCGCGTCATGTTGCTCGAGTGCCACTAGCGGGGTCGCTCCACCCTCGGCGTCCACGGGACGCGCATCGATGTAGATGCGAACTTTCGAGGCATCTGAAGACGAAGTGGTCACGGGGTGGCCTCGCCAGCCATGCGAATGCGCGTGGTTCGCGGCCCTTCCACCGGCTGCGGAAGTCGGGAGATGTAATCGCGAAGCGCATTCCTATCAATTATCGGCAGCGCTTGCACTATGGCGGCCGCGGGCGGGCCGAGCCCATCACCACCAGCCGCGATGAAATCATTGACCGAGACCGTATAGCTCGCCGCGTCGTCGATGGGCCGGCCCGCAACGAGGACCGTGTCGACCTTCCCAGCAGCCGCTCCGTCGCGGGAATAAACGATGGACGCACCGCTGACATGGGCGTTGGGCCTCCCCCGCGCTACGATCTGCTGCAGATATCTCCTGAGATCGGATCCCCGCATGGTGAGGCGCACCAGCGTGTTGTCGAACGGCTGCACTTCGAACAGCTCGCCGTAGGTGACTTCCCCCGCTTCAAGATCGGCGCGGATGCCGCCGTTGTTCATGACTGCCACATCGGTGCCGGCTGCCGCGCGCTGTGCGTCAGCTATGAGGTTGCCGAGCGGGCTCTGCACCCCGTTTCGAGAGAGTCGCTCGGAAAGGTTGCCGACCACCTGGGAGAACTCTCCTGCGACCCTCGCAGTCCAGCGCGCGACGATCGCTGCCGCTGCGGGGTCGGGGGTGATCTGCGCGGTCAGCACGGGCCGGATCTCACCCTTCGCCGGCGTTGAACGGTCGAATGGGACGTCCAGCACATCTATCGCCCGCCCGCTCGACCGCGCCTGCACGATCGGTATTCCGCGCGAAGTCGTGTTGAGCAGACTGTGCGAATGGCCGCCGACGATGGCGTCTACCGGCTCCGTGATGCGCTGCGCCAAGTCGAAGATCTCTCCTTCGCACGTTTCACTGCACCGTCCGCCGACATGGCCGACAACCACCACGTGGGTGGCGCCACGGGCGCGCAGCGATCGGGCGTGAGCATCCACTACCGGCGCGGGATCCACGAAGCGAAGGTGAGCCACGTTCTGCGGGCGGGTCGTGGTCGGCGTCTGTTGGGTCGACAGTCCAATGATCCCTACCCGGGCGCGCCCGCGAACGACTATCGTATCGTTCGGAATCCATTCCACATCCCGGCCGTCGGCGTACCGGACGTTCGCGCCAAGAATTCCGAACCGCGCATCCCGCATCCGGGCACGAAGCGTGTCGATGCCCCAGTCGAACTCGTGGTTGCCGAGGGCCGCGGCCGCGTATCCCAGCTCGTTGTACAGCTCGACCACGGGCTTCCCGTAGGCGGTGTTGGACGCAGGAGTCCCCTGGAACATGTCACCCCCGTCCAGCAGCAGCACTTCGCATCGCGGCGCACATTCAGCCGCCGCGGCGCGGATGGCTGCCGCCACGTACGCGCCGCCGCCGAGCCGCACTCCGGCGCTGTCCGCCCGCGGTTCGAGCGCGCCATGGAAATCATTTGTCCCAATGATCCTGAGAAAAGCGCCGGTCCGGGCCTCGGCCCGAACGGGCCGCTGCACGGGAGCGCAGGCCAGGCCGAGACATCCGAGCGCGAGGAATAAAGATTTCATCCCGACAAAGTAGCCGGGCAGCCACCCGCCAGGGAGATTAAGGCGAGACGTCCTTCTCCCAACTCCCGATACGGAACTGTGACACGTAAAGAGGTGCACGGAGACCGCGCTGCCCGCAACATTTTGCGGGACCGTGACGATGACCCCGAAATTTCAGTGAAACCCGGACCGCCGGGGGCGGACCGCGTGCTCGTGGTTGACGACGAGCCCGACATCGTCGCGCTTTGCGCGTACCACCTCGCCAAGGCAGGTTACAGGGTAGTCACCGCCGCCACCGGGACCGACGCGCTGGACCAGGCCCGCCGCCAGCGACCCGCGCTGGTTGTGCTGGACCTGATGCTCCCCGGCATGTCCGGCTACGACGTGCTCCAGCAGATCCGGGCGGACGACGCGCTCAAGCAGACGCCCGTCCTAATGCTGACGGCGCGCCGCGAAGAAGCGGATCGCATACAGGGGCTTACCCTCGGCGCGGATGACTACATCACGAAACCGTTCAGCCCGCAAGAGCTGGTGCTGCGAGTCGGCGCCATCCTCCGCCGGGTTGGAGCATCCGGCGCGACTGGCCAGGACGTTCTCCGGATCGGCCCCATCAGAATCGACCGCGGCGAGCACAAGGTCACCGTGGGCGATCAGGAAGTCGAGCTCACCCCGACGGAATTCAAGCTGCTGCTGACGCTGGCGGAGCGTCGAGGCCGGGTTCAGTCGAGAAGTCATTTGCTGGAGACCGTGTGGGACGCGGCGCCCGACATTCAGACCCGCACTGTCGACATGCACGTCCAGCGATTGCGCGGCAAGCTCGGCGTTGCCGGAGAACTGATCGAGACGGTGCGCGGGTTTGGTTACCGGATCAGAACGGGGAACTCCAAAGCTCCGTGAGATTCACCAAACAGCTTCTGCTCCACACGCTCGCGGTTGTCGGGGTAGCAGTTGTTGGAATCCTGGTGACCCGCGACGGGACGGGTTGGCGGGATCTACTCCCGGGCGCATTGGCCGCGCTCGCCATTGGCTCAGCACTGGCCTGGATGTTGGGGCGATCCGTTTCCGCCCCCATCGCGGAGCTGCGTGATGTAAATCGAGCCTTGGCCGCCGGCGATCTCTCAGCCCGCCCCTCGCTGGCGTATCGCGGCGAGCTGGGCGAGCTCGCGACCGCGGTGCACCGCCTCGCCGAAGAGTTCGGAGCGAGAATTACCGCGCTCGAATCGGAAGATGCATTACTGGTCGCGCTCATCGATTCTCTGAACGAAGGGGTGATCGCGATCAACGCGCGGCAGCAGGTGGTGCGAATCAACGCCTCGGGCCGACAGCTCCTCCGCGTCAGTCACGACGCTCCGTTTCCGATCGATCGCCTACCGCGGGACAGGCCGCTTCACCTCGCGATACAGGACACTTTGCGCGGAATCTCCACCGACCTGTTCGAGCTCGAGATCGGAGGGCGGCTCGTGTCGCTCACTGCACGTCCGCTCGCCGGCGGAGGCGCGGTGGTCGCGTTCTTCGATCTCACGCCCGTGCGCCGGCTCGAAACGGTGCGCCGCGATTTCGTCGCGAACGTGTCCCACGAGCTCAAGACCCCGCTCACGATAATAGGAGGGTTCGCCGAGACACTAACCGCGGACGATCCCCCGCCCGCGCGCAGAAGGGAATTCGCGGCGATGATCCGGTCGAACGCGCAGCGCATGCAGCGGATAGTGGACGACCTGCTTGACCTCTCCCGCATCGAGTCCGGTGGCTGGGTGCCGAACCCGGTGAATACGGACGTGGCGTTGCTCGCGGCCGAAAGCACCGCGCAGGTGCAGACTGTCGCGGACGAGAAGGAGATCGCGTTGGAGGCGAGGGTCGAACCCGATGCGTCCACTCTTTATGCAGACAGGACCGCCGTACGCCAGATTCTCGCGAATCTTCTGGAGAACGCCGTCCGCCACACGGCCAGCGGAACCGTCAGCATTCATGCACAGCGCGAGGACGGCGGCGTGTGGTTGTCCGTGGAGGACACTGGTCCGGGGATCGCCGCAGATCACCTGCCCCGAATCTTCGAGCGCTTCTACAGGGTGGACACGGGCCGCGCGCGCACCAGCGGCGGGACCGGCCTGGGTCTCGCGATCGTGAAACATCTCGCCGAGGCGCATGGTGGCCGCGTGCGCGCCGACAGCGCTGTCGGACGCGGCACCAGCATCGGAGTTTTCTTCCCGGCTCGTCGCGATGAGCCCGAAGTAACAGACTAAACATCCGGGCGCCGCACTATCGTGTCATCGCCGTGACACGTTCGTTGCACAAGAGTGGGTTGTTCGAAACAGGGGGCAGGCAGCTTTCCGGAGCGATCGCGCACCGCGCGCGCGTCCACTTCACCCACCGCCCCGCCATCTCATGATAAGACTGCCTCGTCTCTGCTGCGCCTCACTTCTTGCGGCGCTTTTGACGATCTCTTCTACCGCTTTGACGGCGCAGACCCAAGCTGAAAGCACCCGTCCCGGCCGCGTCGTGGGCCGAATCATCGACGCCGCGTCTGGCGAAGGACTGGCGGGCGTCGGGGTCCAAGTGGTCGGCACTACTATTGGCGCGCAGTCGGG
>JACDCY010000113.1 GCA_013817305.1 Gemmatimonadaceae bacterium
GCGCAATTCTCGTCGTGGCTGCAGGCCGAGCGCGAGTCAGGTCGCGACTTCGCTTTCGTGATCGGCGGCGCGCACGGTTTGTCTGACGAGATCCGCGATACTGCCCGCATGCGGCTCTCGCTCGCCCCCTGGACCTTGCCGCATGAGCTCGCGCGCCTCGTCCTCGCCGAGCAGCTGTACCGTGCCGGCACGATCGTCCGTGGCGAGCCCTACCACAAGTGAGCCATCTTTTGGACGAGCCGAAAACCACAATCCACAATCCGCAACCATGACCGAATGGTTCGAGCGCTGGTTCGGCGAAGAATATCTCGCTCTCTATCCGCACCGGGACGAGCGCGAAGCCGCGGCCGCGTTGGGCCTAGTCGAGTCCAACCTCGGCGGAATCAGGGTGGCGCGCGCATTGGACCTTGCGTGCGGGGCGGGGCGGCATTCGCGGCTTCTGCGCGACCGGTGGTGGACTGCCGGGTTCGATCTCTCGATGCCCCTCCTGGCCAAGGCTCGCGAGGCCGATCCCGATGGATTCTACGTCCGTGGCGACATGCGGGCGTTGCCTTTCGTGGACCACGCCTTCGACCTCGTGGTGAACCTGTTCACAAGCTTCGGCTACTTCGACAATGACGCGCAGCATCTGCGCGTGCTGGCCGAGGTGGCGAGGGTCACGCGGCGCGGCGGGAAGTTCGTGCTCGACTTCCTCAACTCCGACCACGTCCGCAGGAGCCTCGTCCCGAGGGAATCCAGCGACATCGGCGGGAAGACGGTCGAAGTGCGCCGCGAGATATCGCCGGACGATCGGTTCGTGGTGAAGACGATCGCCTCGGGCGGCGAGGCCGGCGCCGGGGAGCAGACGTTCGTCGAGCGGGTGCGGTTGTTCGACCGCCTCGACCTCGAGACGATGCTGGAGGAGAGCGGATTCGGCGTGGAGCAGGTGCTTGGCGATTACGCCGGGGCTCCCCATTCGGAGAGCTCTCCCCGCACGATCGTGTTCGCCATACGGGAATGACGCTCGAGCTTCGCTCGCGACCGCTGAGCGATTCACCACTGGTGGCGTTGGCGGGGAGCCACACGGCGGCGAAGGAGTGGTATGAGCCGCGTCCCGACCCCGACGGGTGGAAACGTCGCGTGGCCGAGACCGCGGCGGAATTCAAAGGCGGAGCGTGGCTTGCTGCGTTGCATCCAGCGCTAGACGCGCACGGGCTTGCCGCCGAACGACTGCGGCGCGTCGCCGATGGCGGTGGAGTGGTGGTCACGACGGGCCAACAGCCTGGACTGTTCGGCGGCCCGCTTTATACCTGGTTCAAGGCGATGTCCGCGCTTGCGCTGGCCGAGGAACTGGAAAAACGAACGGGAACCCCTGCGGCAGCGATTTTCTGGGCTGCGACCGACGACTCCGATTTCGCGGAGGCGAGCGAGACCACGGTCAGCGTTCCCGGAGGAACGGAAGTCCTCCGGCTCGACGATCCCGCGAGCGGTCATCTCCCGATGTCGTCGGTGCCACTCAGCGACGTCCGCGCGCAGCTCGAGAATCTCACGCGCGCGTGCGGCTCGGCGCCGAACGGTGCGGCGCTCGATGCCGTGCGTTCGGCATACTCCAAAGGCGCCACTGTCGGCAGCGCCTACGTGCAACTGCTGCGTGCCTTGCTCGCGCCGCTTGGAATCGCCGTGCTGGACGCTTCGCACCCGGCCGTGCGCGCTGCCGGGCTCCCGTTGCTCCGGAGCGCCCTGTCACATGCGCGCGGCATCGAGGACAGGCTCCAGGAGCGGTCACAAGAGTTGAACGGCGCAGGCCACCGGGCGCAGGTGGCGCAGGTAGCTGGCCGGACGCTGGTGTTCAATACCAGCGAGGCGGGGCGGCACCGCGTGAGGGTGCGCGAGGCGGAAGCGTTGTCCGCTTCCAGCGCGTCGGACCTCTCGCCGAACGTGCTGCTCCGGCCGGTGATGGAGCGGGCGATTCTCCCGACCGTGGCGTACGTTGGAGGACCCGCCGAGATATCCTACTTTGCCCAGGTGAGCGCGGTGGCCGACGAGCTCGGTGCGAAGCGGCCATTGATCGTGCCGCGGTGGTCCGGCGTGATAGTGGAGCCGCATGTGCGAAAGATCCTCGACAGGATCGGCGCCGACGTGGACGACTTCGCGGATCCGCATGCGGTGGAAGCCAGAGTGGCGCGCGAGCAGCTTCCTTCATCCATATCGGATGCGCTGAGTAGCGCGAGGGCCCGCGTGGAGTCTGCGCTGGGCGGGCTGCAGACTGCGGAGGAATCTCCCCGCTTGCTTCCCCCAGAAGTCGCGGAGGGTGCCAAGCGCCAGTTGCTGCACAAGCTTGACCGCCTTGAGCGGCGATACGTTGCCGCCATCAAGCGCAAAGGGGGCGAGGTGCTGGACGACGTGGCGACGGCGAAGGGCGCCCTGTATCCGCACGGAAAGCCGCAGGAGCGGGCGCTAAACGCGATCCCGTTGATCGCCCGGTACGGGGACGAGCTATTCGACGGGATGATCGCGAAAGCGCGCGAACACGCGGCGACGTTGTGAGCGAGGGCACTGGCCGGTCCGCGTTTCTGGTGGCGGCCGGAATATTCCTGAGCCGGGTGACCGGGCTCGTGCGGGAGAGCGTGTTCGCGCACTTCTTCGGGACGTCCATTTCCGGCGACGCCTTCAACGCGGCGTTCCGCATCCCCAACCTGCTGCAAAACCTGTTCGGCGAAGGGGTGCTGTCCGCATCGTTTATCCCGGAGTACGCCGGGCTGCGTGCGCGCGAGCAGCACGAGGATGCGACGAAGCTGGCGGGGGCGGTGCTCTCGCTGCTCGCGACTGCCGCGGCGGTGCTCGTACTACTCGGCATTCTGCTGGCGCCGGTGCTGGTGGCCGTGATTGCTCCGGGGTTCACGGGGGAGAAGCGCGAGCTGACCGTGCAGCTCACGCGGATACTTTTTCCCGGCGCCGCGCTGCTCGTGCTTTCGGCATGGTGCCTGGGAATTCTGAACTCGCACCGCCGATTCTTCCTGCCGTACGTCGCCCCGGTCATCTGGAACGCTGCGCTGATCGGAACGCTGCTGTTCTACGGCGCGACCTCGTCGCAGCCTCAGCTTGCCACATACCTTGCGTGGGGCTCGGTCGTCGGCAGCGCGCTGCAGTTCGCGGTGCAGCTCCCCGTGGTGATACCGCTGGTCAGGGGCGCGCGCATCACGTACGCGCGCGGGAGCGAGAGCGTCCAGCGGGTTGTGCGTAACTTCGCCCCTGTTTTCGTAGGCAGGGGAGTGGTTCAGATCAGCGCGTACTTCGACACGCTGATCGCGAGCCTCGTCGTATCGGGAGCGCTCGCCGCGGTGGTGTACGCGCAGATTCTATATCTGCTGCCGATCAGCTTGTTCGCCATGTCGATCTCGGCGGCCGAGCTCCCGGCGATGTCCAGCGTGGCCGGCGACCTGGGCGAGACCGCCGTCCATTTGCGGATGCGTCTGCGGGTCGGGCTTCGACGAATTGCGTTCTTTGTCGTGCCGTCCGCGGTCGCCTTCCTCTTTCTCGGCGACGTGATCGTCGGCGCCATCTATCAAAGGGGCGAGTTCGGCCGTGCGGAGACCATCTGGGTGTGGCAGATACTGATCGGGTCGTCGATAGGTCTTCTCGCGTTCACCCTGAGCCGCTTGTACGCGTCGACGTTTTACGCAACGCGCGACACGCGAACCCCCGTGCGTTACGCCATCATCCGGATCGCGCTCAGCGTGATCCTCGGCCTTATCCTCGCGGTCGTTCTTCCGCGCGCTCTCGACATCGATCGCCGGCTGGGTGCGGTCGGACTTACCCTCGCGGGAGGCATCGCGGGATGGGTCGAGTACGCGCTTCTGCGCCGCGGGCTCGCGCGGCGCATCGGACATGTGCCGGTCGAGCTAAACCATCTGATGAAATTGATCGCTATTGCCGGGATCGCGGCGGCCGCTGCCGGATGGATGCGAAGCTTGTTCATCGGTCCTACGGAGCCGCTGGTGCTGGCGCTGGCGATTCTTCCGGTGTACGGCGTGATCTACCTCGGCGCTGCCTGGGTGCTGGGAGTGTCGGAGCTGGCGGGGCTGCTCCGCCGGAGAGCCAAGTAGGGGACAGCGAGGAACGGCAGATCCACGAGGTGACCTCAGCGTGGTCTCGCCGTGGCTCGCGTCCTGAGTAACCCGTTTGCCCGTCGTTACGTTTTCCCGTCTACAACGACCTGACAGTAACGGAGAAAAGGGCAACACAGGACGCGAGCCACACCGGGCAGATGCTTGGGCTGCGAGCTGTCGTTTACCCGTGGGAAAGCACGCCCAAGCAAGGGTATTATTAGGGATGGTGCCGTTCCCCGAGCTCGTCGCCTCGAAGGTCCCCCACCTCCCTGAATCCCCGGGTGTCTACCTGTGGAAGGGGAGGGACGGGACCATCCTGTACGTGGGCAAGGCGGCCAAGCTCCGCTCGCGAGTGCGCAGCTACTTCGGAAACGATCCGGGGACGAGCCTCAAGACCACCTTCCTCGTCAAGCAGATCGCGGACGTCGACACGATCGTAGTGCCGACAGAAGCGCACGCGCTGATCCTCGAGGCGAATCTCATAAAGGAGCATCGTCCGCGGTTCAACATCGCGATGAAGGACGACAAGTCCTATCCGTACATCAAGGTCACGTCGCAGGAGGCGTTTCCACGCGTGTTCGTGACGCGGCGGGTGGCGAACGACGGCGCCAAGTATTTCGGGCCATACACCGACGTCGGCGCGATGCGCCGCGCGCTGAACGTGGTGAAGCGGATCTTCACGGTGCGGTCGTGCAGCTATGACATGCCGGGCGACATGCCGGAGCGGCCCTGCCTCGACTACTACATCAAGCGGTGCAAGGCGCCGTGTATTCTGGCGCAGTCGCAGCAGGAGTACCGGCAGATGATCGACGAGGTGCTGCTCTTCCTCGGGGGCCGCGCGAGCGAGGTAGTGCGCCGCGTGCGCGCGCGGATGGACGAGGCCGCCGAGCGCATGGACTTCGAGCGGGCCGCGGAGCTGCGCGACGTGCTGCACCATCTCGAGCGGATGGAGGAGCCGACGGTCGTGCTGAGGGTCGAAGGCGGCGATCGCGATGTCGTCGGCTACGCGCGGGACGGCGACGATGCATGCGTGACGATGCTGCGGATCAGGGACGGAAAGCTGCTTGCGAGGGAG
>JACDCY010000114.1 GCA_013817305.1 Gemmatimonadaceae bacterium
TCAGCCGCTCACCTATCCGCGCTCGTGGCGCCATGGCGGCCCGGGAGTGATCTAGGTCACAAAGAAACGGCGATGCGCCGTTATGCGCAATGAAAATCTTGCTCTATAGAACGCGCAAGAGCGGCTAACTGTTGGCCGGGTGCACACCCCGGTGCACGCGCAAACCCGCGACTCGTCGGCCGTCCATCGCGACGATTTCCAGCTCGCCGCCGGGGAACTGCACACGATCACCGACGCGCGGTAGCCGCCCGAGCGTCGCGAACGCGTAGCCTCCGAGCGTGGAATAGTCGCCCTCCGGAATGTCGAGCTTGTGGTCCGATCGCACGTCGATGAGCGACATCGACCCCGCAAGCTCGAGGACGCCATTCTCCTCGAACGAATCGCGTGCGGCGAGATCGTACTCGTCGGAAATGTCGCCGATGACCTCCTCGATGAGGTCCTCCATCGTGACTATCCCCGACGTGCCGCCGTATTCGTCGAGCACGACAGCCATGTGCGCGCGGGTGCGCCGCAGGTCGTCGAGAACCCGCTCCGCAGGGCGGCTGTCAGGGATATACAGCGCCTCGCGCAAAGCGGCTTCCAGCGAGAACGGCTCGCCCGCCGGGTGCAGCCAGAGGTCCTTCGCCAGGAACACTCCCACGACGTCGTCCAGCGACTCGCGGTAAACCGGATACCGCGAGTACCGCTCCGTGCGCAACGTCTCCCACACCTCCTCGGTCGTGGAGGTCACGTCGAGCGCGACGATCTCGGTTCGCGGGCGCATGACGTCGACCGCCGTCTTGTTGTGAAAATCGAACACCGCGGCCAGCATCGCCCGATCCGATTCGTCCAGCGCGCCGTGAGCGTGCGACTGCATCACCAGCAGGCGTAGCTCCTCCGGAGAGTGGATGGAGTGAAGCTCCGAAACGGGCGTCACCCCGAACACTTTCAGGATCATGTTGCCGGCGCCGTTGAACACGTAGATCAGCGGCATCATCACCCGGGAGAACACCACGAGCGGAGCTGTCACGACTTTCGCGACCCTCTCAGGCAGGGTCAGGGCTATGGACTTCGGCGCAAGTTCGCCCAGCACGACGTGCAGAAAGGTGACGATGAAGAACGCGGCTACGAACATGGCGCCACCATGCAGATCGGCCGGATCGGTTGCCCGTCCGAATAGCCCCAATACCCAGGCGAAGAGCTTCGCCATGGCCGGCTCGCCAATCCAGCCCAGGCCCAGCGACGCCATGGTGATGCCCAGCTGGGTGCCGGAGATATAGCGATCCAGGTGGGTTAGTGCCTTCTGCACTACCTTTGCGGCCTTGTCCCCCTCGGCGACCATCTGGTCGATCCGGCTCCGCCTGGACGCCACGAGGCCGAATTCGGCGGCGACGAAAAACCCGTTCGCCAGCACGAGCAAAAGAACCGCAAACAGCTGCAGCAGGACTTCGCCGCCGCTGACATGTAGTGACTCCACCAAGACTCCTTCGTCGGGAAGAGCGGGGATGTGAGAAAAAATCGTGCAAGACGCACCCGCTTCTCTCAAATCTAAGGCAGCGAGGCGATTTGACGGCGAGTGCCTACTCTCGCATTTTGCAAGTCATGGCGAAACTGTGCAGTCGATAGCTCCCGCCCAGACTCATGCCGCGCTCGACACCCGGAGAATCCTCCGTGGCGTCTATGTGGCGCGTCTGTCACTGGCGGCAGCGATCTACCTCGCGGCCATCCTCGTCTGGCTCACGACTGATGAGGCATCGACGCTGCTTTCGTCGCTCGGACTTGTAGTCGCGATGGCCTTCACCGGTGCCTCCGTCGTTTATACCGAAGTGTACGAGCGCCCTATCGGCAAGACGTTCGTCTACATCCAGGCCCTGTTCGACCTGGCGCTGGTGACGGTCGCGGTGCAGGTCACCGGGGGAGCTGGCTCCGGGTTCGCGGCGTTGTATATCCTCGTCACCGCGGAGGCGGCGCTGCTGCTTCCGGCGCGCGGGGTGCTCCTGATAGCCGCGCTCGGGATCGCCATTTATGTGGCTGCCGCGGTCATGACCTCCGGCGGCGAGCGCGATCGCAGCTTCTGGATGCGCATCGGCGTGTTCGCGCTCGTTGCCGCCGGCTGCGGATACGTCAGCGCAAAGCTCCGTGAGGAAGGGGCGGGGCGCGAAGCGCTTGCCGCCGAGCTCGCGCAATTCCGCCTGGAGAAAGCCGATCTCGAGGAGTTGCGGTCGCGGGCGCGCAAGCTGGAAGCTGTCGCCGAGCTGAGCGCCTCGCTCGCGCACGAGATCAGGAACCCGCTGGCGGCAATTCGCAGCGCTGTAGAGCAGCTTGGTGAATCCCCGCGCTCCACCGTCGACGAGCGGTCTCTGAGCGTGCTGGTGCAGCGCGAATCCGATCGGCTGTCCCGACTCCTTTCCGACTTCATTGATTTCGCGCGTCTGGACGCAGCGCGCCTCGCGCCGTTGGATGCGGTCGAGGTGACGGGCGACGCAATCGCACTCGCGCGAAACCATCCCGACAAGCCTCCTGGCGTGCAGATCCACGCGGTGCTTCCGCGCTCGCCTGTCCTCGTGGATGGCGACACGGACCTGCTTCATCGGGCGCTGTTCAATCTCCTGCTCAACGCCATCCAGGCATCTCCGCCGGCCGGCGCGATTCACGTCGAGGCCGCGGAGCTTTCGCCGCGCCAGACTCCCATCGATGGAGCGCCCTTCCTTACGGGCGGCCTCGCGATCCGAATCAGCGACGAAGGCGCCGGGATTCCGGAAGACATCCGCAGGCGGATGTTCGATCCCTTCGTCAGCACGAAACGCGGCGGTACCGGACTGGGCCTCGCGGTCGTTCAGCGCGCCGTCACGGCGCACAAGGGACTCGTGCTTGTGGACAGCACGGCGCACGGCTCTCGCTTTACCGTGCTCCTTCCGCGCTCCAGCCACCGCGTCGCGAACGTGGCGGGAAATGCCTGACACCGGGACATCGGTTCTCGTCATCGACGACGAGCCCGCAATCGTTCAGACGATCGAGATCCTTCTCCGGAAGGAGGGCTTCGCGGCGCACACGGCGACGGACGGCAATGAAGGAATCAGCCGGATGGCCGCGCTCCGGCCGGACATCGTAATCAGCGACGTGCGAATGCCTACGATGAGCGGACTCGATGTGCTCGCGGCCGCGCGAAGCCTGGACCCCGAGACGCCGGTGATTCTTATGACGGCACAGGCGACCGTGCCGGCGGCGGTGCAGGCCGTGAACGACGGCGCCTTCTATTTTCTGGAGAAGCCGTTCGGAAACGAGCAGCTTCTCGCTATCGTTCGGCGCGCCGCCGAGCATCGCCGGCTGCGGGCGGAAAACCGCACGCTCAAGGCCGAGATCCGGCGCCGGGAGCACACTGGCCGGCCCGCCGGCACAAGCTCGGCGTGGATCGAAGTCCTGAAGGTTGCCGAGACCGTCGCTCCCACCGAATCGACGGTGCTCCTGCAGGGTGAGTCTGGCACGGGAAAGGAAGTGATCGCGCGATACCTGCACGAGCTCTCGGCGCGCGCGCAGGGCCCGTTCCTCTCCATCAACTGCGGCGCGCTACCGGAGAGTCTCCTCGAGAGCGAGCTGTTCGGGCACGTGCGCGGCTCGTTCACGGGCGCCGTCCGCGACAAGCAGGGCCTGTTCACTGCCGCGGGATCGGGAACGTTTTTCCTGGACGAGATCGGCGAGACCACTCCAGCCACGCAGGTAAAGCTCCTCCGGGTGTTGCAGCATCGCGAAGTGATTCCTGTCGGCGCCACGGAATCGATCCCGATCAACACGCGCCTCATCGCGGCTACCAACCGCGACCTCGAGGAGGAGATCAAGCGCGGCACGTTTCGCACGGACTTGTTCTACCGGCTCAACGTGATAGCGATACATCTGCCTCCGCTGCGGCAGCGCCGGGAAGACATTCCGGTGCTGGCGGAGCTGTTTCTCAGGCGCACTGCCGAGGCGAACGGAGAGCAGCAGAAATCGCTGCACCCGGAGGCCCTCGACGTTCTGCAGTCGTACGGCTGGCCGGGCAACGTGCGTGAGCTGGAGAACGCGCTTGAGCGCGCCGCGCTCCTGACGAAGGGCGACGAAATCGAAGTTCGGGCGCTTCCCGGGCGAATCGTCGAGCGCCGCACCGAGCCGTTGGCCGCCGACCGCCCGGCTGCGAACCCGACCCTCGAGGTCATCGAGCGCGCGTACATCACCTGGGTGTTGGAACAGGAAGGTGGGAACAAGACCCGCGCTTCGGAGGCGCTCGGTATTGACCCGTCTACGCTGTATCGGAAGTTGGCGCGATACGGGGAAGGAGCGGCGAGCGGGGATCGGTGATCCCGAGGCGCGCGAGACGCGCGACCGGTCTTGGCAGGCCCCTTAATTTCTTGCGTCGAGGACCGGGATGCTCTGCGCGTTGGCGTAGCGGATGATCTTCGCATCGCTGGTCACCAGCGTCCATCCGTAGTTGTAGGCATTGGCCAGCAGGAATCTGTCGGCCGGATCGGATGGCGGTTCGTCCGGCAGCGTCGTGCTGAGCAGGGCGGAGGCGGAGTCCAGCGATACCTGCTGCACGCCCGGCGTGGCTAGCCCGCGCTCGACCCACGCCGCGACGTGCATGGTCAGGCCGAGGCGTTTCTTGCGCGCGAGTACTCCCACTTCCCATACGGATATCGCGCTCACTCTAAGTCTCCGCCGGGCTGCACCTTCTTCGAGCGTCGTTCGTGTAGCCCCAGAGATGTGCTCGAGGGTGTTCGAGACCATCCACACCCAGATGTGCGTATCCAGGAGGAGCGTCTTTCCGGGATCGGCCTGGACCGAGCGGATCATTCGTCCGCTTCCCACTTCTCGCCGGTGGGTTCGGTGGGGTCATTGTAGTAAAGCACCGTGCCCGCCATCGAACCGAAGACTGGCTCGGGGGTTTGATCAAGCGGAACGATTTTGCACACGGGCACTCCGCGTTTGGTGATCGTGATTTCTGCCCGACGGTCGCGGACATTGTCCATGAGTTCGAGGCACTTGGTTTTGAATTCCCCTGCCGGCATAGTGACCTGAAGCTCGTCCGGAGGTTGGGTGTTTCCGGGACCGGTCTCTTTCGAGCGTGGGCTTTTCATCCGTTAAGACTATAGCCATGTGACCATAGACACAAGGCTTTT
>JACDCY010000029.1 GCA_013817305.1 Gemmatimonadaceae bacterium
GCGGAGAGCCCGACGGATGGCGCGCGCTCGCGGACGACCTGGTGCCTCCCGAGTTCTGCGACCTGGTCGAAGGCGGCGAATTCCAGCAGAGGACGACGCCATGGCGCTAATCGTCGTCGGAGCGAGCCACCACACGGCCCCGTTGGCGGTTCGCGAGCAGCTCTCGGTCCCCGGTTCCGCCGCGAGCGCGTTCCTCGCCGAGGTGATCGAGGGCCCAGGCGCGAGGGAAGCGGTGCTGCTGTCGACTTGCAATCGCACGGAAGTGTATGTCGTCGAGGGCGACCAGGATTCAGTGCCCGCGATCACCGCGCTTATGTCCGCGCGTCTCGGAAGCGATGCCGGGACGCACCTGTTCGTACGTCGCGACCGTGAAGCGATCGCGCATCTCTTCCGAGTTGCGTCCGGGATGGACTCGATGATCGTTGGAGAAGCACAGATCCACGGTCAGGTGCGCGATGCATGGGAGTCCTGCAGAGGCCACGCCGGCGTTGTCCTCAACCGGCTCTTTCAGACGTCCCTGCTCGTGGCCGCGCGGGTGCGAACGGAGACAGGCATTGGTCGCGGCGCCGCGTCAGTGAGCTCGGCCGCGGTTCAGCTGTCGAAGAAAATATTCGGGTCGCTCAACGGCAGGCACGCGATGGTGCTCGGCGCTGGAGAGATGGCCGAGGTGGCGCTCGCGTGCTTCGCCGACGAAGGCGTGCGGGTCGCGATCGTGGCAAATCGGACGTACGACAAGGCGGCCGAGCTGGGTGCGCGGTATGGTGCTGAAGCCCTGAGATACGATGAAGCCTGGTCGCGATTGCACGACATGGATGTGCTGCTCACGTCGACGGCGTCGCGCCGCCCGGTAGTTTGCGAAGCGGATGTGCGTCCTACGTTGGCAGCGCGCGTGGGAAGGCCGCTGTGTATTCTCGACATTGCGCTTCCGCGCGACGTCGAGCCGGCTGTGGCCGGGCTGGACAACGTCTTTTTATACGATCTGGATGATTTGCGGGCCGCCGCCGCTGCCGCGCTCGATCGCCGTAGCGAGGACTTACCCGCCGCCGAACGGATCATCGAGGCTGAGCGGGAGAAGTATTGGCAGTGGTTGACCGGACTTGCCACGGTTCCGGTGCTGACTGAATTCCGAGACGCCATGGACCGAGTGAGGCGCGCGGAGCTTGCCGCCGCAGGCAAACGGCTCGGGACCTTGACCGCCGAGCAGAGCGAGGCGATCGACCACTTTTCCCGCGCGCTTATGAACAAGTTCCTGCACGAGCCGACGGTCCGGCTGCGTGCGGCTGCGGGGAACGGCCATGGGCTCGGTATTATCGACGCGGCGCGGTACCTGTTCGCTCTCGAGACCATCGCTTCGAGTGAATCGTCCGGCGGTTCGGAAGTCAAGGCACCGGCGCCCGAGCGAGACTGATGCCACGTGCTCTGGTAACGGGGGGAGCCGGATTCATCGGATCTCACGTCGCCGACCGTTTGCTGAAAGAAGGATTCGACGTCCATGTTCTTGACGATCTCTCTGCCGGCTTCCGGAGAAACCTGCCGCCGCAAGCCGTTTTTCATCAGCTCGACATAAACACCAAGTCGGCGTCGGAGCTGGTTGAAGACACCGCGTTCGACGTGATCGTGCACTCTGCCGCTCAGATGGACGTCCGGGCAAGTGTAGCGGATCCGGTGTTCGACGCCGTAAGCAACATTACGGGAACACTGAACCTGCTCGAGGCGCTTCGCCGCAGCGAAAGGAAGCCACGCTTCGTGTACACGTCCACGGGCGGAGCCCTGTACGGCGATTTCGAGACCCCTCCGCACGCGGAAACGATCGATAAGGATCCGGCTTCTCCGTACGGTGTGTCGAAGCTGGCCGTCGAGTACTACCTGGCATACTACGGCCGGGTTCACGGCCTTGATTACGCAGCGCTCCGGTTTGGCAACGTTTATGGCCCGCGCCAGGATCCCCGCAGCGGAGCCGGAGTCATCGGGATTTTCTGCGATCGCATACTCGATGGCCGCCCTCTGACCATCTTTGGGAAAGGCATGCAAACCCGCGACTACACGTACGTGTCTGATATTGTGAACGCCGGGTGGCTGGCCGCGACTCGCGATCTTCCGCCTCCGGGGCGTCTCGACGCGAGGGCTTTCAACGTGGGCACGATGGTCGGCACCACCATGCTCGATGTGGCGGCACTTCTCCAGCGCGCCGCGGGTACAGAGCTACCGATCGAGTTCGCCGGAACCCGACAGGGTGAGCAGCAGGAATCATTCGTCGCGATTGACAAGGCGCGACGCGTGCTCGGCTGGGAGCCGCAGGTGTCGTTGGCCGACGGGCTCTCCGCCACGTACGAATGGTTTGCAGACGATCGTCTTACCGGAGCCATAGAGAGACCGTGATCCTACAAATCGGACAGGCAGTTCCATCTTCGCTGACGGAGCTGGTGCTCCATACCACGCCCGCGGCGAAGGGCGTGCTGGTGCTCCTGCTCGTGCTCTCCTTCGTCAGCTGGGCGATCATGTTCCTCAAGTGGCGCGAGTACCGTCGTGTCACTAGCGCGGGACTCGAATACACCGAGGCATTCTCGCGCGTCGCGGCGTTGGACGAGGCGGGACGGATCGTTCATCAGACGGGCGACAACTCGTATTCGCGAATCGTCGACCGCGCGACACAGTTCCTGGCGCAAACTACGCCCGGGCTGTCGCCCACCGCGGATCGGGCGGGACGGCTCAGCGTTTCGCAGGTCGAGGCGCTGCGAATGGTGCTGGATGCACAGGCAGGCGCGGAGCGCGACCGGCTCGGGCGCTTCATTCCAGCCCTCGCCGTCATCGGCTCGGCCAGTCCGTTGATCGGCCTGTTCGGAACCGTGCTCGGCATCATCGGCGCTTTCCTCGGTCTGGCGCGCGAGGGATCGGGAAACATCGGTGCCGTCGCGCCGGGTATCGCCGAAGCCCTGGTGGCGACCGCGGTCGCGCTCGCCGTCGCAATTCCCGCGGTGTTCGGCTACAACATCTTCGCAAGCCGTCTGAACCGCATCGAGAGCATGTTCGAGGGATTCAGCTCCGAAATCATCGCGCTGATGGTGCACGAAGGCCGCATCTGATGCGAAGGGCGAGGCGCGAGCGGATGCCGCTGAACGCAGAGATCAACGTCGTCAGCCTCATCGATGTCATGATGCTGCTGATGATCATTTTCATGATCACCGCTCCGATGATGCAAGGGGGCGTGGACGTGGCTCTGCCGCGTGCCGAGGCGCGCCCTCTCGATTCAAAGAAGGGTCTGACCGTGACGGTGAACCGTACGGGCTCGATATTCGTCGAGGATTCCGAGCTGACCTTCGACGAATTTCGGGCGAGTTTCCGCGCGCTGGCACAGGGTCGCGCCGGACAGGGTGTATATCTCCGCGCGGACCAGGGCGTGCCGTATGGCAGCGTGGTGCGCGTGCTTTCGGTCATGCGGGCCGCAGGCGTTGGCGATGTGGGCCTGGTCGCTGAGCCGGAGCAGACGGGCCAGCGGCCGTGAAAAGTTGGTGGCGGTGCCGACCAAGCTTGAGAGGGCCGCGGCGAGAGGTATCCCATGCAGGCGCGTCTTAGGGCGCGCAGCGCCCGTAGCGCCGAAATGGGATACCTCCGACGCTGCCCGCGCGCGCGATGAACGCAACCCGAGAAAACCGGCTCGCGGGCCCGTTGTTGGCATCGGCGCTCGTGCACGCCGCAGCGCTCACGTCATTGTTCATTGTGCGCGACCGCGAGCCGGCGGTTGTGCTTCCACCCATCTATCGCGTGAACATCGTTGCTGCGCCGGCAGGTCCGCGGGCCATCGGTGAAGTCGCGCCCGACCCTCCGACGCCCGCGCAGACCGCGCCACCGCGGCCGGCCGCCGAACAGCCCGTGCAACAAATGCCCTCGCCGGACCGGGCGCCCGTGACCGCGCCCCGACGCGTCACGCCTGCTCCGGCTGCGGGTGCTCAGCCGCGGACTCCGGCCGCGCGCGCCGGTGGCGGCCCCACCGGAGGGCGCGGTACCGACGTCGCTACCGTCCAGACAGAGGGAATCGAATTCCCCTTCCCGGGGTACCTGAACAACATCGTGCGACAGATCGCGCTGCGCTTCGAGCCGCCCGATGCGGATGCACGGCTAAAGGCGGAGGTCATGTTTCTGATTCATCGCAGCGGCTCGGTGTCGAACGTGCGATTCATCTCACGCTCGGGCTCGTACCCGTTCGACCTGGAAGCTCAAGGGGCCGTCGAGGCGGCGGCGACCGCGCGCGCGTTCGGGCCGCTGCCTGAAGGATTCGCGGACGATGTGCTGCCCGTGGTGTTCAGCTTCGACCCGAAGGTACTGAGATGATCGGCCGCGCGATCGCGAATGGGATCATCGCGGTCGCACTCGCTTGCGTGCTGCCGCAGATCGCTGGTGCGCAGCAACGGCCCGAGCCCCCGCGCGGAGTGCGGATCGGGCTCAGCTACGGCGCCGGCGTGAAGCCCGGAATAATCGTCATGCCCGTCGAGGCGGTGCCAGGAGATTCGGTTCGTACGATCATTCAGCGCGACCTCGACTTCGGCGATCGCGTGACGGTGATCGCGCTCGACAGTGCCGCGCTGCGCGGTCTGACGCCTTCTGCGGGACGGCGCTTCAACTACGCACTGTTTGCTCGCCTGGGCGCCGCGGCCATAGTGCGCATCGCGCCGGTCGCCGGCGGTTACCGGGCCGAAGTGCACGACGTCACCGGAAAGGCGCTGCTCCAATCCGGCGTGTTCATGGTCGAGTCGGCTCGGCTGTCGGCCGATTGGCGCATGGAAATTCACGGCATGGCCGACGAAGTCGAGCGGTGGGTGACGGGCACCAGAGGGATGTCGCGCTCACGGGTGTTGTTCGTGCGCGGCAGCGATGTGTGGATCGTGGACAGCGACGGGGCGAGTCAGCGCCAGCTGACGCGCGGGGCATTGACGCTGTCGCCTGCGTGGCATCCGAACGGCAGGACGATCGCGTATAGCCGGTACGGCGAAGCGGGCACGAGGATAGAGCTGCACGATCTCGAGACGGGCGCGCGCCGCGTCGTGCGTGCGACGCCCGAGGGGTTGAACATCACCCCGGCCTTCTCGCCGGACGGCCAGAGCCTGGCCTGGGCCACCGCGAGAGAGGGCGGCACCGAGATCGTATTCGCTTCGCTCGCCAATCTTGCCTTGGCGCGCAGGGTGACCGTTGGGAGGGGCTCCGACAACACTTCTCCGTCGTTCAGCCCCGATGGCAGGCGGATCGCGTTCATGTCGGGGAGAGCGGGGCAGCCGGAGGTATATATTTCGGACGCCGACGGGACGAACGTGCAGCTGCTGACCGAGTTCACTTACGGCGGCACCAGCTATCGCGCCAGTCCTGCCTGGTCGCCAGACGGTCGTCTGATCGCGTATCAAGCTACCGCGGGTGGATTCCAGATAATGATTTTGAGCCTTCGCGACCGGGCCGTAAAGCAGCTCACCAGCGAAGGTGTGAACGAAGATCCGTCGTGGGCGCCGGACGGGAGGCATTTGGTGTTCACCTCGAGTCGAAGCGGTGTGAGGCAGTTGTGGGTCATCGATACCGAGTCAGGTCGTCTTCGCCAGCTGACGCACGCCGCGGGAGCGCGTCTTTCCGACTGGTCGCCGCACCTCGCACCATCTCTTTCCAGTGAGACAAATGCAGCCAACTCGCCCGACTGAGCATTCCCGCCGCAACGTGCGATTCCTCGCGCTGCCGCTGATCCTCGCCGGGTGCATCGCGTCCAAGAGCGACGTCACCGTGCTGCAGCAGGACATCATGTTGGTGAGGGCTGAAGCGGCACAGAGCGATTCGGCGAGACGCCAGGAGATTCAGCGCGTTATGCGGTCGATGCAGTCGCTGACAGATTCGGTAAGCGCTGTGGCCACCCGCCTGACGCGAATGAGAACCGACATGCAGGGAAGGTTCTCGGCCATCGAGGACGATACGAGGAGGCTGCAGGAGATCGCGGGCCAGAGCCAGGCACGGATGCAGGAGCTCAGGGCGGCAGTGGAGTCGCGAACTTCCGCCCCGCCATCGTCCGCATCGCCGTCGGCCGGCGCTCCGGCAGTGGTCCCAGGGCCGAACCAGCTGTACCAGCTCGGGCGCGACCAGCTTCTTCGAGGCAGCACTGCTGCTGCGCGGACCGCTTTCGAAGACCTGCTTGCGAGATACCCCGAGTCGGACGTTGCCGCCGAGGCGCAGTTTTACATAGGGGAAACGCACGCGGCCGAAGGGAACGTGCAGGAAGCCGATCAAGCCTACGCGCGGGTGGCGTCAGCGTATCCGCGGTCGCCGCGTGCCGCCACCGCTACGTATAAGCGGGCCGTAGCCGCTGAAGGGGCCCGGCGCACGCGCGAAGCGCGCCAGCTGTACAACGAAGTGATCAGCAAGTTTCCGCGCTCCGACGAGGCGGCGCTGGCGCGCGACAGGCTGCGCGACCTGCAGTAGCGCCGGCACAAGGACATGGCCCGGCCGCCGCGTAGCGCCGAGATGCCGTTCCTCGACCACCTCGAGGAGCTGCGGCAGCGACTGATGCGCGCCGCCGGCGCGTTCATCATCGGTATCATCGCCGCGTTCACGATCGTAACGAACGTCGACATTATCGGATTCCTTCAACGCCCGATCCGCCCCTTCCTCGGCGGGCGAACGCTCGTGTACACGCATCCGGGCGACGTCTTCGGGATTCTCCTCGACATGTCTTTCGTGCTGGGGGCGATCATCGCGTCACCGGTGATCGCGTACCAGATATGGCTGTTCGTCTCGCCGGCGATGCTTCCGAAGGAGAAGCGCATGGTCATCCCCGTGCTCGCGGGCATGCTCGTGCTGTTTCTTGCCGGATTATCGCTGTCGTTTTTCGTAGTGCTCCCGCTGACGATGAAGTTCCTGCTCGGGCTCCAGGTGGAGACGCTCACGCCGATGATCACCGCGTCGGACTACTTCGGCTTCGCGGTGAGCATGTCGCTGATGTTCGGGATCGCCTTCGAGCTTCCTATAGCGATCCTCGCGCTCACCGCTCTCGGGATCGTCACGCCCCAGATGCTGGTGCAGTTTCGCCGTCATGCCGCCATAGGCGTGCTCGTGCTGTCCGCTTTCGTCACCCCGGGATCGGACCCCACCTCGCTCGTGGCGCTCGCGGTACCGCTCTATTTCCTGTACGAGCTGAGCGTGGTGATGTCGAAGACTCTCCACAGAAGCAGGCGCAAGCGGGAGGCTCGGAAAGCCGCGCGTGAGCGCGCCGAGGGGCAGTTGGGATCGCCAGCGTGAACAGTCGCATGCTCGCTCGGGCGGCGATTATCGCCACGATCACCGGGTCTGCGCCTGAGGCCGCAGCGCAGGGCATACCGGCGCGGCCGGACATGATGTCGCGCGACTCCGGCGCGCGGGACAGTACGAGGCGCGAGCTCGTAAAATGGGCCGAGGCGGATTCGCTGATGGCCGCTTTGCTCGCAAGGCAGGGGTATTCCGCGACGAGATACCAGGGTGACCAGGTCGTGTTCGATACCAGGACTCGTACGCTCGATCTGTCCGGCGATCCCGCCGCTGTCGGCCGCGGCGCCACTCTCGTCGTGGGCGACACGATTTCATACAGCGACATCACCAGGCTGGTAGTGGTCCGCGGGGACACCAACATCCTGCGTGACCCGTCGCAGAACGCCGAAGACGTCATCTCCCGCGGCTCGCTCACCTATAATCTGGCGACCCGGCGCGGAAGCGTTTCCAACATCAGCACCACGGTGGAGAGCGGCGAGCGGTGGTTCGTGTCTGGCGTCGAGGCGGCGTTCGTCTCGGACTCTACAGGCCGCAATCCGACGACGTTCTTTGTGCGGCAAGGCGATTTCACCACCTGCGACGATTCGGTGCCGCATTACTTCTTCAGGGCCGGGAAGATCAAGATGATCTCCAAGACCCTGCTGGTAGCGCGCCCGGCAGTGCTGTACATCGGCGAAGTGCCGGTGTTATGGCTGCCGTTCATGTTCCAGGACATCCGCTCCGGCCGGCGCAGCGGGATTCTCACGCCCCGCTTCGGGGTCAGCGAGATTTTTCGGAACAGTCCCAGCTACCGGCGTCACGTCGACAACGTGGGCTACTACTTCGCCCTGAGCGACTACACGGACGCGCGGCTCTGGCTGGACTGGCGTAGCGGCGCGCGGCCGACGGAGGGAGATCCCGGCTGGACCAAGTACAACGGTGAGTTCCAGTATCGTTGGCTGGGCCGGTTCATGACCGGCCGCTTCGCGTCGTCGCACGACCGGCAGAAGTCGGGAAATTCGAACACTGCGCTTTCGTGGACTCACATGCAGGACTTCTCGCAAACGCGGAAGCTGAGCTTCAACCTCAACTACGTCACCAACACGTTCATCCAGCGGAGCAACGCATTCGATCCGCGGCAGGTGATGGCGACGATCTCGTCGCAGGCCAACTACGCCCAGAAATTGGGACCGGCCTCGCTCACCATCGGCGGAAACCGGCGGCAGTACCCGGGACGCGACCAGGTGGACCAGCAGTTTCCGAATTTCAATCTTTCGACTCCGACCCTCGCGCTGGCGCGGTGGCTCGAGTGGACGCCGTCGCTATCCGTGGTCAACGACCAGAACTTCAACCTGGACCAGCCCGGCACGACCTCGTTCCGGTACCTGACGACCGCGGGCGGGCTCGACAGCGTGCAGGTAAGCGGCGATAGGCGCAGCACCAGCGCGTCGTTCAACACGCCGGTCAAGATTTTTGGCTTCACCTGGAACAGCTCGTTCCGCGCGACGGACGCGGAGGACAACTATCCCGTCTCGGTCCGCGTTGCAAGCAGGACTGACAGCGGGGTCACGAGCACCAGAATGTTTTCGCGGACATACCGGACCGATGTCGATTGGGAAACCAGCATCGGGCTCCCGAGCCTGCTGGTGGGAAGCTGGAACGTCTCGCCACAGATTTCGTTTTCGAACGTGGACCCGTCGCCGTACATGGTGCGCAGCCAGTTTTCCGGCGGGCGGTTCGTCCGCCAGTCGAAGCGGCCGAGCTATGGCGTGGGAGTGTCTCCGACGTTTTTCGGACTCTTCCCGGGACTCGGCCCCGTCGAGCGACTCAGGCATTCCATCTCGCCGCGCCTGACGTTCAGCTACGCTCCCAAGGCGACAGTCAGCGACGAGTTTCTCGCGGCGACCAACAGGACCCGGTTCGATTACATCGGCGGCCTGGCCCAGAATCAGATCCAGCTGCAGATCTCGCAGAACATCGAGGCCAAGCTTCGAGGCGAGCCCGATAGCGCGACGAGCGGAAACAAGTCCTCTCGCAGCGATCGTAAGATCAAGCTGCTCTCGCTCAATTTCTCGCCCATCGCCTACGATTTTGAGCGCGCGCGTGTCACGGGCCGGTCCGGGTTCGCCACCGAGCGCGTGTCGTACGATCTCGCGTCGGATTTGCTGCCGGGGTTCAGCCTGACGGCCGGCTATTCATTGTTCCAGGGCAGCCTGCTGAGCGACACCGCCGTGTTCAAGCCATTCCGCGAGAGTCTCGAAGCGTCGTTCACGATCAATCAGGAATCGGGAATCATGGCCGCGTTCTCGCGGTTATTCGGAAGGGCGGTGCCTCAGCGGAACTCGAGGATCGAACGGTTGGAGGCGGCGGGTGACGACGCGCTCTCGCAGCGTGCCGGGTCCACTCCCGTGGCGGGCGTCCCGGCGCGTGACCGCGTTTACGGAATGACGCCCACCCAGGGGTTCCAGGCGAACTTTAGATTCAGCTCGCATCGCCAGAGGCCGCCGGTCGGCGGCGTCATCGTCGACTTCGACCCCACGATCAATTGCCGGATATTTCAGTTCAATCCGATCGCGTTTAGCCAATGTCTGGTGGAACAGCAGACCAACCCGACGAACGCTACTCCGTTCGACCGACCCATTGGCGCCGCTTTCGTGCGCACTCCGCCGCGCGAGAACATTCAGTCGCAGATGAGCTTCAACATCACCCCGACGTGGTCGGCGAGCTGGGGGACGAACTATGATTTCCAGGCCCGAGCGTTCGCGAGTCACACCGTAAGTCTCCAGCGCGACCTGCACGATTGGCGCTCGACGTTCGCCTTCACCAAGGCGCCAAATGGGAACTTTGCGTTTAGCTTTTTCATAGCGCTCAAGGCGCAGCCGGACCTGAAGTTCGACTACGACAAGCAGACGTACCGGCCGACGACGCCCCGGCAGTGACGGTCGCACTCGACGGCAACTCGCTGTCGATCGGCGACGTGTTCGCCGTTGCCGTGCGGCGGGAGACGGTCGCGTTGGCTCCGGCGGCGAAAGAGCGAATGGCGCGAACGCGGCGCGTGGTGGAGGACGCGGCGGCATCGGGCGAAGCGGTGTACGGCGTAACCACCGGGTTCGGGAAGCTCTCCGACGTCGCCATCGATCCGGCCAGGCTCGGTGAGCTTCAAATCAATCTTGTGCGCAGCCACGCGTCAGGCGTTGGCCCGCTGCTGCCCGAGCGGGAGGTGCGCGCGATGATGCTGCTGCGTGCCAACGTGATAGCCAAGGGCTTCTCCGGCGCCCGGGCCGACCTCGCCGAGCTGCTGTGCGGCATGCTGAACGCCGGCGTGTATCCGCCGGTGCCAGAGCAGGGGAGCGCCGGCGCGAGCGGGGACCTCGCCCCGCTGGCCCACCTCGCGCTTTCGATGATCGGCGAGGGAATGCTGTTCCTGCAGGAGAAGGCGGTGCCGGCGGTCGACGCGCTGCGCGCCGCGAAACTCGCTCCCCTCACCCTGCAGGCGAAGGAAGGGATCACGCTGATAAACGGCACGCAGGCGCACACGGCTGTCGCGGCGCTGCTGGTGCAAGACGCTCTCACGCTCTGGGAGACTGCGCACGTGGCCGGCGCCATGTCGCTCGACGCTCTGCTCGGCACTCCTGTCGCCTTTGATGCGAGGATCCACGCCGCCCGGGGGCAGCAAGGTCAGAAGGAATCTGCCGCGCTGCTGCTCGATCTGCTCGATGGGAGCGAGATACGCGAGTCACACAGGGATGGAGACGCTCGCGTGCAGGACGCGTATGCCTTGCGATGCATGCCGCAGGTTCACGGCCCGGCGCGCGACGCGCTGCGCTGGATCGAGGAGATCGTGGGGCGTGAGATCAACGCCGCCACCGATAACCCGCTCGTGTTCGAGAACGGCGACCTTCTGAGTGGCGGCAACTTCCACGGGCAATCGGTGGCGATGACCCTCGACTTCCTCGCGATCGCGCTCACCAACCTCGCAACCATCTCCGAGCGACGAATCGACAGACTGGTGCATCCGGACCTGAATCAGGGGCTGCCGCCGTTCCTCACGGAGAACGCCGGACTCCATTCGGGGATGATGATGGCGCAGGTCACGGCCGCGTCCGTCGCCAGTGAGTGCAAGGTGCTCTCGCATCCCGCCAGCGTCGACACGATCCCGACGGACGGAAGCAAGGAGGATGTGGTTCCCATGGCGATGGGGGCCGCGTGGAAAGCGCGGCGGGTGGCGCAGAATCTGACTCACATACTCGCGATCGAGCTTATGTGCAGCGCCCAGGGACTCGACTTCCGCGCCCCGGTCCGGACGGGATTACTGCTGCGCGATGCGCACGCGGCGGTGCGGGCGCTCGTTCCGCACCTCGGCGACGATCGTGTGCTGAGTGGCGACATCGCGGCGATCGCGGCGGCGATCGGCACGGGCAAGTTCACCAGGAAAGGAGTAGCGTGACCGTCGCGCAGCCGGCGGCTGGATCGCCGAGCCGCGCGCAGGGCGGCGCGCGCGTGGTGCGCTCTCCGCGTGGCAACGAGCTGTCGTGCAAGGGATGGCAGCAGGAGGCCGCGCTCCGCATGCTCATGAACAACCTCGACCCCGAAGTCGCCGAGCGCCCCGAGGATCTCGTGGTCTACGGCGGCATCGGCAAGGCCGCGCGCAACTGGGAGTGTTTCGACGCGATAGTCGCATCGCTGCGATCGCTGGAGAACGACGAGACGCTGCTGGTCCAGAGCGGGAAGCCCGTCGGAGTCTTTCGGACGCACGCGTCCGCGCCGCGCGTTCTGATCGCGAACAGCAACCTCGTGGGTCGTTGGGCCACTTGGGATCACTTTCGCGAGCTCGAGCGGGCAGGATTGATGATGTACGGGCAGATGACTGCCGGCTCGTGGATCTATATCGGGACGCAGGGAATTCTGCAGGGGACGTACGAAACCTTCGGTGCCATCGCGCGCCGGCACTTCGGTGGCTCCCTCGCCGGTCGGTTCGTCCTCACTGCCGGGCTCGGCGGCATGGGCGGGGCGCAGCCGCTCGCCGCGACCATGCAGGGCGCGGCCATTCTCTGCGTCGAGGTTGACGAGAGCCGCATCGACAAGAGGATAGAGAGCGGGTACTGCGACGTGAAAGCCACGACCCTCGACGAAGCGTTGCATGTGATCGATCGCGCGCGGCGAGCTGGGGCTGCTGTATCCGTGGGGTTGATTGGAAACGCTGCCGAGGTGCTGCCGGAGATGGTACGGCGTGACGTCATTCCCGACGTGCTGACGGACCAGACGAGCGCGCACGATACGCTCAACGGCTATGTGCCCGCCGGGATGTCCCTCGCCGAGGCGCTGCGCCTGCGCGCACACAGCCCCGATGGGTACATGGCGAAGGCGACGAGCTCGATCATCGGGCATGTGCGCGCGATGCTGGAGATGCAGAAACGCGGCGCGGTTACCTTCGATTACGGCAACAACATTCGAACGGTCGCGTTCGACGCCGGTGAGAAAGACGCCTTTGCCTTTCCGGGGTTCGTCCCCGAGTACGTGCGACCGCTGTTTTGCGAGGGGAAGGGACCGTTCCGGTGGGTCGCGCTTTCGGGCGATCCGCGCGACATCGAGCGCACCGACGATCTGGTGCTCGAGCTGTTTCCGGAGGACGACCATCTGCGCCGCTGGATCACGATTGCCCGCGAGAAGGTCCATTTTCAGGGGCTTCCCGCTCGCATATGCTGGCTGGGGCAGGGCGAGCGCGCGCGGTTTGGCGTCGCGTTGAATGATCTCGTCGCTTCCGGCGAGCTCAGCGCGCCCATCGTCATTGGCCGCGATCATCTCGATACCGGCAGCGTCGCGTCGCCGTTCCGCGAGACGGAAGCAATGAAGGACGGCAGCGACGCGGTCGCCGATTGGCCGATTCTGAACGCTCTGCTGAACGTCGCCGGGGGAGCCTCATGGGTCTCGTTTCACCACGGTGGCGGCGTGGGAATCGGCAACTCGCTGCACGCGGGGCAGGTGATTGTGGCCGACGGCACTCCGGAGATGCGCGTGCGCCTCGAGCGCGTGCTCACGAACGACCCCGGTATTGGCGTCGCCCGCCATGCCGACGCAGGGTACGAAGTGGCCTTGACGACCGCGAAACAGCACGCGATTCGGCTTCCGATGGTGGCCGAGCCGGGGGGGCGCGACGATGCCTGAGAGTTCGGGCGCTACGCTCGCTCCGCTCGCTAAGACGCGCCCTCATCTCAGGCATCGCCGCGCCCCCCGGCTCGTCCGCAACTAACAACAGACAATCACGTGCTGTCAGCGAGGTTCAAGCCGTGGCACGTGCCGCTGTTTTTGGCGAAGTACGCTTATCTAACGGTGCGCCGCCGGCCGGTGCTCGTGCATTTCGAAGTGACCATGCGGTGCAACGCCAGGTGCAGCTTCTGCGACTACTGGAAGACATCGCCCTCGGCGCGCGCTGAAGAGCTGAAAAGTTTTGCGGACGCGGCGCGGTACTTCAACCCGATGGTTATCACCTTCACCGGTGGCGAGCCTACGCTCCGTAAGGACCTGGAAATACTTGTGCGGGGCGTCGCGGATGCCGTGCATCTCAAGTACATCACCCTGATCACGCATGGAGGGATGCTCACCCCTAAACGCGCGCGATCGCTCTGGGACGCGGGGATCAACCAGTTCAACATCTCGCTGGACTACCTCGACGAGCGGCACGACACCGCGCGTGGCATACCCGGCCTGGGCGCCCGAGTATTTGGCGCGCTCGACGGCATACGTGCGGAGGGCGTGGACAACATCCGGTTCAACACGGTCATCAAGAGCGACAATCTGGATCAGCTCCTGCCGATCGTGCGTCGCGCTCAGGAGCTCGGCTGCGGAGTCAACTTTAGCCTGTACACCGACTCCAAGAACGGGAATCGGATGCATCTGATCGATGGGGATCGGGTGCCGGAGCTGGAGGAGGTCACCGCCGAGCTGCTCGCGTTTAAGCGCGACAACCGGGGCGTGATCACCAACTCGGATCATTATCTCGAGACCATCCCGAAATACGCGCGCGGCGAGCTCGCGGAGCCGTGCCGGTCGGGAATACGAACGATCCACATCGATCCGACCGGCCATGTGAAACGGTGTCCGGATTTCCCGACCGACTTTCACTGGACCGAATTCAGGAAGTACGAGCCGGTCGCGTGCAACGCGTGCTTCTATGCCTGCCGCGGAGAGGCGGAAGCGCCGATGCGCCTGTCGCGGGTCCGTGACGTCATGGCGTCCCCGCGCCTTTGACCCTTCTCTTCGTCAACGCCGAGCAGGTCGTCACTTGCGCGGGCCCTGCTCGCGCCAGGCGCGGCGTCGAAATGAGCGACGCGGGCGTACTCGAGAATGTCGCCGTGGCCGTTAGCGCGGGGCGCATAGCGGCGATCGGTGAGGCGCGTACGCTCGCCGGGCTGCATCCCGATGCGCAGGAAGTGGATTGCAGGGGATGCGTGCTCACGCCGGGGCTCGTGGACTCGCACACGCATGCCGTGTTCGGGAGGCCGCGCTACAACGAGCACGAGCTGCGTGCTGCCGGCGTGGGCTACATGGAGATCGCTGCCAGCGGCGGCGGCATTCATGCGTCGGTCCGCGATCTTCGCGGCCGGACGGAGGACGAGCTGTACCGGCTGTCGCTGCCGCGAGTGCGCCGGCTTGCCGCGTTCGGGACTACGACGGTCGAGATCAAGTCAGGGTACGGGCTCTCGGTCGACGACGAGCTGAAGTCGTTGCGCGTGATCGCGCGACTGGCGGCCCAACTGCCCATGCGGATCGTTCCGACGTGGCTGGGCGCGCACGAGGTCCCGCTCGACTACCGCGAGCGGGAGTCGGGCCGCGATGAGTACGCGCGCCTACTGACCGAAGAGATGCTGCCCGCTGTAAACGACTCCGGACTTGCGCGATTCGCGGACATATTCTGCGAGCCGGGTGTCTTTTCCGTCGATGATTCCCGCGCGGTACTATCCGCCGCGAAGGATGCAGGATTGGGCATCAAGCTCCACGCCGATGAGCTCGAGAACTCGGGAGGCGCGGAGCTCGCCGCCGAACTGGGCGCAGCTTCCGCTGATCACCTCGGCGCGATCTCCGAGGCGGGAATAAAGGCGCTCGCGGAGTCGGGCACGGTCGCGACGCTGCTTCCCGGCACGCTGCTCTTTCTCGGTCGATCAAAGCAGGCGCCCGCGCGAGCCCTCATTGATGCCGGTGCCGCGGTCGCGCTCGCCACCGATTTCAATCCTGGCTCTTCGCCGACCGTCAACTTTCCTCTCGTGCTCACGCTCGGCGTGAGCCAGCTGCGGATGAGCGCCGCCGAAGTGACGATCGCTGCGACAGTCAACGGCGCGGCAGCCCTTGGGCTGGCCGCCGAGACCGGGCAGATTGCCCCGGGCTTCCTGGCTGACCTGGCCCTGTTTGAAGGCGAGGATTTTCGCGAGTTGCCCTACTGGTACGGAGATCGTCGGTGTCGTGGCTCGTGGGCGCGTGGCGAAACTTGTCACCCCCATGAGCCAGGGCTAGGTTAAGACCGTGGCGCCCCCTTGAACGCCAGCGCGGCTGTTGCCGGACGCCCTTTCCCTTTCCGCTCCCGCTCTCCCGCTGCAAATGGCTGACGCGTCACGACTCAAGAAAAAAGCAGCGGAATTCGAAGCGAAGCGCCAGCCAGACCGCGCGCTCGCCGTGTACGAGCAGATACTCTCCGAGATAGCCGGGGAGGAACAGGAAGCCGATATCCCTCTGTACAACCGGGCCGGTGACCTGTACATGCGGCAGGGAAATCTCGAGCGCGCCGTGACGTTGTATGAGAAGGCCGTGGACCTCTACTCCGAAGGCGGCTTCTTCAACAACGCTATCGCCCTTTGCAACAAGATCCTCCGGCACGCGCCGAACCGCGCCTCCATTTACTACAAGCTCGGCAAAATTAGCGCGCAAAAGGGATTCAACAGCGACGCCAAGCAGAACTTTCTTGAATACGCGGGGCGGATGCAGAAGATCGGCAAGATGGACGAGGCATTCCATGCGCTCAAGGAGTTCGCCGACCTTTGTCCCAGCCAGGACGATGTCAGGCTCATGCTCGCCGAGCAACTGACTCGTGCCGGCCGCAAGACCGAGGCGTTCGAGCAGCTACAAATCCTTCACGAGCAGTTGGATGCGGAAGGACGCCAGGACGAAGCAGCCGCGACAGTGGACAGGCTCAAAGCGCTCAACCCCAAGGTCGAGCCGCGGCGATCGAGCGGTGCGACTCGGCGCAGAACGAACGACCTCGTTTTCCTCGATGTCAACTCGGAGCCGGACAGCGTCGCGTCGACGGAGCCGGCGCGCGTCGACGGTCTCGAGCTGACTTCGCTGACGGAAGAGAAGCCCGTCAAGAAGGATCGTCCGCTAACGCCGCTCGAGTTCGCTGCGATCCCGTTGCCTCCGCCGGCGGACGAAGCGCGGGAGCGGGAAGCCGCGGCACGCGCTCTGGCCGACCTTCCGATCATCGACGTCGACGGCGACGGCGACGGCGACTCCGCCGACGATGAGGACTGGTTCGCGGACGAGCCGGCTGACATCGACACGGTTGCGCCGCCGCTCGACCTGGAGCCGACAGCACTTGTGGACGTGCCCGTACGCGCCGAGGACGTGGCCGCTGAGACGACTCACGTCACGCCGGCAGCCGATGCCGGGACGGTCGCGTCCGCTCCCGGACTGGTCCCGACCGCCGCGGCGCCACCGCCCGCGCCGGCCGAGCCTGCGCTGGCCGAGCCTGTGCCGGCCGAGCCTGTGCCGGCCGAGCCTGCGCCGGCCGCAGGGAGCGATGACGACTTTCTGGATCTCGGTGACTGGCTTCGCGCCGACGCCGGACCCAAGACGACCCGCATGGTTGCGGAAGGAATCGTCCCGCCACCCATCGACGAGCAGGCTGACTTCGGGGAGATGCTGCAGCGCTTCAAGGAAGGGGTCGCGGCCAACATCGACGATGACGACTCCGCGGCGCACTACGACCTGGGCATCGCCTTCAAGGAGATGGGGCTTACCGAGGAGGCGATCGGCGAATTCCAGAAGGCGTTGCGCGGAACGTTGAAGAAGGCGCCCACATACGAGGCCCTGGGAACGTGCTTCGTCGAGAAGAAGCAGTACGAGGTCGCCATTACCGTGCTCACGCGCGCGCTCGGCGAGCCCGGGCTGGATGACGTGCAGCTGTCCGGCGTGCTCTACCTGCTCGGCGTCTCGGCGGAAGAGCTTGGAAGGACCCAGGAGGCCGCGACGTATTACCAGCGCGTCCTCGCGGTGGATATCGGGTTCCGCGACGTTACCGACCGGCTGACCGCCGTCACGCAGGGAGCCAGATGACGGCTCCCGCGCGCATGCGCAGCCCGATGACCGCGACGCTCGCCGACATTCAGAACCCCGTCCGCACCGGACTCCAACAGGTATCCGCGGAGATGGTGCGCATCGTTGTTACGGACACGCCACTCATCGGCGATGTCAGCCGTCATCTTCTGGGAATGAAAGGGAAGATGTTCAGGCCCACGCTGACACTGCTGGCGAGCCGGGTCGAGGGTGAGTCGAGCGGGCGTGCGGCGACCCTCGGCGCGGTAGTCGAGCTCATTCACCTGGCCACGCTGGTGCACGACGATTCCGTGGATCACTCGGTGCTGCGTCGCGGCATGCCGACCGTAAACGCCCTTTTCAGCCACCAGATCTCGGTGATCATGGGCGATTTTCTTTACTCGCGCGCGCTACTCGAGCTCGTGAGGATGAAAGATCTGGATGCGCTCGGAGTCCTTGCGAAGGCGGCGAACGACATGACACTGGGCGAGATGCGGCAGCTGGCTTTGGACGATCCGCTCGCATTTTCGGAGGAAGGCTACAATCTTCTGATCAGTGCGAAAACGGCGTCGCTGATGGCGGCCGCCTGCGAGGTCGGGGCGTTGTGCGGTTCGAGCGTCTACCGCGCTCCGCTCGCCCGGTACGGCCAGTCGATGGGAATGGCGTTTCAGATCGCGGATGACTTGCTTGACTACACTGAGTCGAAGGAAACGACTGGGAAGCCATCCGGTCTGGATTTGCGGGAGCACAAGGTGACGTTGCCGCTCATCGCTGCGCTCCGGACTATGAACGCTGCTGCGCGGGCCGAGGTGGATAAATTCTTTGCGACGGCGGAGGCGAATGATGATGCAGCCTCGAGGATCATGGGAATCATAGCCGAGGAGGGTGGCCTGGATTACGCGAGAGCGCGTGGGGATGAGCACGCATCGAAGGCTGAGGAGGCGCTTTCCGAGCTTCCCTCGGGCGAGGCGACAGCTGCGCTTCGGAGCGCGATCTCGTACGTGATGGATCGGCGTTCCTGATGGCGCCTCGTGGAGCGGCGAGCAAACGCCCCGGATTCTACGCCATCACCCTCGCGATTGGGTTTGTTGTAGGCGGGGCCATGACGCAGGCGGCACGAATCTTCCTTCCTGCCGGAGCCGCGAAGGAGTTTTTCACGACCGGCGTGACTCCTTCGTTCGGGCCGATAACGTTGGACCTTATCATTCTGAAGTTCGCGCTCGGGCCGGTCGCGCTCGACGTATCGCTGCTGAGTCTCGTTGGGGTGCTCATCGCGTACCTCATCGCGCGCTCGCTTTTCTAGGGGGTTTTGAATGTTCGGCAACTTAGGCATGCCAGAGATCCTGTTGATCATGCTCGTCGTCCTGCTTCTGTTCGGGGCGAAGCGCATCCCGGAGATCGCGGGCTCGATGGGGAAGGGGATTCGTGAGTTCAAGAAGAACATCAACGACGCCACGCGCGACGTTCAGGACGGGATGAACGACAAGCCGCGCCTGACCGAGGCAGAGCTCGAAGCACGCCGCGCGGCCGAGTCGCGCGACTCCGCTTCAGTCGAGCCAAAGAGGCTCCTCTAGTCCGATGCTGTTCGGGCGCGCACGAGCGCGCGCCCGGGTCGGGCCAGGCGGGGCGGGACTCCAGCCGGCCCCTACGCTCGCAAACCGCGCTCGCTAAGACGGGGCCTTGCTGGAGCCCCGCCCCGCCTGGCCCGACCATGATAGAGAGGAGCGAACCCGGACAGGGTCCTCGAAGCGCGCGTCTTAGCGAGCGTAGTTTGCTCGCGTAGCGCGCGCAGAGGATCCTTGCCCGGTTCGCGACCCGGGCCAATGCTAGACGCCTGGCTTGTCGTGCTCCCGTACTGAACGTCTAACGCGCGCGCACTAGGGAGCGAGGGGGAGGGCGGGGAGGTTGGCGGCCTGGGCCTGGGCGCGCGCGACTGACTTGCGGTTGTCGTCGATGTCGGCGACGTCGCGCAGGTTCTGGATGAATTCCTGGAGACGCTGCTGGCGGTAGGCGCTCGTCTGCTGCTGCCGAAGCGTAGCCTTTTGGGCCTCGAATTCTGCGCGGTCGGACTGCGTGCGACGATCGACGCGGAGAACGAAAACCGCATCCTCGGTACGGACCGGCGCGCCGACGGCGCCGACGGGAAGCGCGAATGCCGCGCCCACCGCCTCATTCAGGCGCCCAAGGCCCTGCGCGGGAGTCGTTCGCGTGAACACGTCCGACTTGCCCACCTGAAGGCTGCGTGCCGCAGCTGCCTGCTCGAGTGTGCTCGACGCCGCAGCGGTTGCGAACGTCCGCGCGTCCGCCACCAGGAGGTCCAGTTTTTTGCCGCGAGCGATTCGCGCGCGGACTTCTCCCTTGATGTCGTCGAGCTTGGGCACTCCGCCCTCTACCAGAGAATCGAGGCGCGCGATCGCGTAACCCTCGTCCCAATCGAAGAGGTCGCTGATATCCCCCTTGCTCGCGCCGCCGGTGGCCCACGCAGCGACGCTCGGCACATACGCGCCGGCTATCGTCAGGGGCTGTCCCTCAATCGCAGTGCCGCGGGTAACAGGAATGCCCAGGGTGCGGGATGCCTCGTCGAACTTCGCCGGATCGTCGGCGGCGGCCGCTATCCGCGCGAGAGAGTCGGCGCGGCGGTCCGTGAGCACGGCTGATTCTTCGCGCTGCTCGATTCGCAGCAGGATGTGGCGCAGCGAGAGAGTGTCGCCTTTGCGCGAATCCACTTTGATCAGGTGGTACCCGAACGGAGTCAGAACCGGCTCGGACACGCGGCCGGGGGTCAGGGCGTATGCCGCGCTCTCGAAATCAGCCACAAACCGGTCGCGGCCGCCGCGGCCCAGGTCGCCGCCGTTCGCGCCTGAGGCCGTGTCCGCGGATTCGGCGCGAGCCGCATTTTCGAAGGTGACGCTTCCGCTCTCGATCTGCTGCTTGAGAGCAACGGCCTTGGCGCGCGCCGCGGCGGTGTCTGCAGCGGTGATTCTTCGCGGAATCGTCATGACGGATACGACCGCTCGCGCGGGCCGATCGAATTCCTTGCGGTGCTCGTCGTAGAACGCCCGGATCTCCGCGTCCGAAACCGTTACGCGCGAATCGGGCACGGATTCCGGCAGGAACGACACGAAGCTCACCTGCGCCGAATCGTGCGTGTCGCGCCAGAACGTCCAGAGGCGCTCGTCACTCACATATACGTCGCTCACCACCTGCTCGAACAGCTTCTGCTTGGGAATCTCGCTCCGGTAATAGCTCTCGAGCTGGACCAACACTCCCTGTTGGCGCGCCAGCGGGCTCGCGAGGAAGCGCTGGTATTTGACCGGATCGAATTGGCCTTCCGTCTGCAGCTCGGGGCTCTGCATCAGCTGCGGCGGCGGGTTGTAGCGGGCCGCGTTCTCGATTTCCGCGTTGGTCACCTTGATGCCGCGCCGGCGATACTCCTGCCTCAGCAGCACCTCGCCGACGAGCTGCTCATATGCCTGGTCCGCCAGCCGCTCGCGCTCCTCGAGAGTGAGAGTCCTTCCGCTATTCCGGGTCTCTTCGGCTTCGAGCTGCTGACTCACGTTGAACCACTGCGTCGCCAGTATGTCTTCGCCGTTTACAGTGGCGACCGGCGTCGTGGGGGTAATGGCGGACCGGCCCATCAATCCCGACGTGTCCATCAGTAAGAATCCGCCAACGAACGCCGCGGCGATGAAGATCCAGACCCATTTTGTGGCGGCGCGCATTCCCTGCAGCAAGGCTAGCTCCTAAAGAGAGGCGAAACAGCCTGGAAAGCTATCGGGCGCAAGGTGTTATGAGCAAGTGTCGCGGGTCGATCTGATTGACCGAGTACGGCACCCGCGTAACTTGCACCGGTGCCGGCCAACCTCACGCGCTCATAGTGGCGAGACTCGACGAGCTCGAACGAAAGTTCGAGGAGAACCCGCGCCGCTACTTCGCTCCCCTCGCGAACGAATATCGAAAAGCCGGCGATGCCCGGCGCGCGGCTGATCTGTGCCGAGCGCAGCTCCCTGAGATTCCCGGGCACATCAGCGGTCATATAGTTCTGGGTCAGGCGCTGTTCGACGTTGGAGACTACCCGGGATCGAGGTCCGCGATGGAAACAGCGCTGTCCCTCGACCCGGAGAACATCGTCGCCCTCCGCTACCTCGGCGACATCGCCCGCGACACTGGTGACTTTTCGGAGGCCGCGCGGTGGTACACGCGGACACTGGAGGCTGATCCTTACAGCGAGGCCGCTCAAGCCGGCCTGGACTCGCTGCAACCTGGCGATGACTCCGCCGACGGTCAGCTTGACGGGGTGACAGTTGAGGCCGCTGAGCAGGTGCCCGAGCCCCCGGCCGACGATCCGGAACCTCTAGAGCCGGAATCTCTTGAGCCGGAATCTCTTGAGCCGGAATCTCTCGAACCGCAGGCCGCCGACGCAGAACCGCTCGAGCGCGAGGACATCGACTCGCAGTCACACGAGCACCCGGCCGAGGCGGTGGAATTTTCGGTGCCTGAGGCATCGATGGTCGATGCCCCACAGCCGGTCGATCCCGTTGAGCCCCCGGAAATCGCTGAGCCATCTGCCGATCTCGCGGATGCATCGACGGAGTTCGCGGGCGATTTGGACGTGTCGGCCGTCACCGAGCCCGTGGAGCCCCGGAACGAGGAAGTTGCGCTCCCGGGAATCGCCCCCGACTCGATCGAGCCTGACCCAATCGAGCCTGACCCAATCGAGCCTGACCCAATCGAGCCTGACCCAATCGAGCCTGACCCAATCGAGCCTGAGCCGATCGCCGAGGCCCATGTCGCTACCGAGGTGGTCGCGGAGATCCTTACGGACGTCGAGGCTCACCGCGAGGCCGGGCTCATCTTCACGGAGGAGCCCCTTCCGGCGGAGGATTCGCTTCAGGCCGAGGAGGCCATTCAGACCGAAGAGCGCGTTCTCGAGGCTGCCGCCCCGTTCGTCACCGAGACGATGGCCGACCTGTACATGGAGCAGGGCTATCCGCACGAGGCGCTCGAGCTCATGCTCCAGCTCTCCGAGCAACGGCCGGAGGACGAGTCTTTACGCGTCAAGATCGAGCTCATCCAATCCGCGATCCTTGCTCGCCGCGACGCGGCCATTGCAGCGGCCCGCGCTGAGCGATCGGAGGCCAGCACCGCCTACCCGGTAGAGGAGACCCGGCCGACCGCTGGGGCCGCGGACGGTCATCTGGCAGACGATGGTCCGTTTGACCCCTCGGTGGCGGAAGTGGACGAGTCCGATATCTCTGTCACTCCCTCGGATTCGGCTCACGATGTCGTGCCGGCACCGGAGCACGAAACGACACGGGATCCGATTGAGACTCCTTCCGCCGCAGTCGTGATTCCAGTAGCCTCATTGTCGGTGCGGGAGATGTTCGCCCGGATGGACGGGGCCCGGCCGCGCGGTTCGCCCGTCGTGCCACCCAAGCCCGCTCCCGCCCTGCGCTCGGATTTCGTTCAGATGCCGAAGACTCAGACCCCGGCTGGCACCGGGCGTAAATCCGACACGGGCGAGCATCGCACGAGCGGTGTTCCGAGGAGCTCGGGACCGCACCAGACTTTCGACCCGTCCACCGCCGACATCGATGATTTCGACGCCTGGCTTCGCGGCCTGAGGGGTCCATGAAGGTCGCAATCATCAATGGCCCCAACCTGAACCTGCTTGGCAGGCGCGAGCCTCACATCTATGGCCATACGACGCTTGGCGAGATCGAGCAGACGCTTGCCGCCGTTGCTAAGGAGCTCGGCGTGGAGCTCGAGTGCTCGCAGCACAACGGGGAAGGCGACCTGATAAGCGCGATCCACGCGCTCACCGAATCGACGGATGGAATCGTCATCAATGCCGGGGCGTACACACACACGAGTCTCGCCATTCGTGACGCGCTCGTCGGCGTGAATCTGCCGTTCGTGGAAATGCACCTGACCAACATCTACGCGCGAGAAGAGGAGCGGCGGCGATCCATGCTCGCGGAGGACGCGGTCGCCGTGGTATGCGGATTCGGAGCGTACGGATACGAGCTGGCCCTGCGCGGGCTCGTCAATACGCTGCGCGATCGTGGCTGACGTCCGCGAGCGGCGGATA